>NZ_FOJJ01000003.1 GCF_900111775.1 Desulfuromonas acetexigens
TTCAGAGCCGCAGCTACGATGCGCTGGTCGCCCATACGACGATTGTTTTCTCCCGCTATATCATGCTGGAGGTTGCCCGGCGCACGCACAACGATCCGCGCACCCTGGGAACCTTGTTTCATGCCGGCTGCGATGAGTTGCGGCAGGTCAGTTTTGCCGAAGCACTCCGACTGCTCTTGAGCCATCTGGAGCAGGTGTTGAAGACTTTCGCCGAACTCCCGACCGCCTCGCTAAGGGGGATGCTGGAGGCGTTCATGGCTCAGATACCGGCCATGTTGCGACGAGCAACGCTACTTCCGGCCCATGTTTTTTGAAAGATCAATTTGATTTCAAGGCTTTAGGCCCTGTCATGCTGCTGCGAAAGTTGAGTTAATATCCTTCTAACAGCGCTTTGCCCCGGGGGGGGAGTTTTTAAAAATGAAAAAAATCGTCGTTATCGGCCTATCGTTGATGCTTTTCTGTTTCATTACAGGCGGTATCTATATCGTAAAATCGATATTCGATGTCACAAACAAATTGGAAAAGGTTATTTCTTTTCAAAGAGTCGAAATTCTTCGCGACAACCTCGTTCACCACATCAAATCCGCACAATCCGACCTCCTCCTGCAAGGCTCACCCCATCAAAGCGAAACGGATGCTACGGTCCAATATACAAGCGAAATTGAAACCGTTTCGAATCTCTGCCTGGATTGCCACCACTCTTTCGACGTAACCTTTCTGCTCAAAAACCTCAAGGAAGACATCCAGGAATATCTGGCTCTCATCAGCCGCACCTTGACGATCCAAGGCAACCCTCAGCTTTTGGCACAGGCCAGAACCGAGGCTTTTGCCAACGGCGAACGTCTGCTCGACCAGGTAACGTCCCTGTCGATTGCCTCCGCCCACAAAATTTCCAGCCGGATCGATAAGATTCGGGAAGACATCAACAAGACAAATAATTTTCTGATCGCATGTATCATCCTCGGCCCGATCCCCATCCTTTTTTTGGTTTTCTTTCTTTTCCAACGATTCAAAGGCTCAATCGATATTCTGGTCACATCGACCAGTGAGTTGGGCAAAGGCGATCTGAACTATCGGATCGACAAACCGCTGAAAGATGAATTCGCGATTTTAGCGGAATCTTTCAACTCCATGGCGGCCTCGCTTTCCATCGAAAGAGAAAAATTCACCTCGGCCAACACCCTCTATCAGACTCTTTTCGAAAGTGCCGGCGATTCCATCATGATCACCAGCCTGGAAAACGGATCAACGGGACAGATCATTTCGGCGAACCGCGCGGCTTGCGAGATGTACGGCTACTCGGTCGACGAATTGTTGGGGATGAAGATTTTTTCCCTGAGTCCCGAAAAAGAAATCGAAGAGGTCATCGCGAAAATAAAGACCGTCTTGACGGGAGAGTGGGTCAGATCGCGATTGAAACGTCGGCGGAAAGACGGCACCCTTTTTTGGGCGGATACCAGTTTCGGCCTTCTTCACCTTGGTCAGAAGAAATTCCTGCTCTCTTTCTGCAAGGACATCAGCGAAAGTCTACGCGCCGAAGAGGAACAACAGCGGGCCAATCAGATGGCCCTGGTCGGGCAAATGGCCGCCGGTCTTGCCCATGAGATCAAGAATCCCCTCGCCGGCATAAAAGTCGGGCTCGATGTTCTGAAGGGAGATCTCGATTTAAAAGCCGAAGACCGGGAAGTCTTTGCTCGGGTCATCAATGAGGTGGCGAGAATGGAGCGGCTTCTACGCGTCCTGCTCAACTACGCCCGGCCTCCGGAACCCCAATTCGATCTGGTCGACCTGAATGTGCTGCTGGACAACTCCATTCGCAACGCGGAAATGTCCGTCCTTCAGGATCCCGCTAAAAAAATAATTTTCAAGAAAGATTTCTTGCCGAATCTCCCCTTGGTCAATGCCGACTCCACGCAATTACAGCAAGTTTTCCTGAATATCCTGCTCAATGCCGCGGACGCCATCGAAGGCGAAGGGGTCGTTACGACAGTGACGCGCACGGATGGGGACGACGCCGTACTCATTGAACTTCTGGACACCGGACACGGCATCGACGGCGCGACCCTTGAAAAAATTTTCAACCCGTTCTTCACCACGAAACGCAAAGGAACAGGATTGGGATTGTCGATCTGCAAACGGCTGGTCGAGCAGCAACACGGGACGATCGAAGCGACCAGCCGCGTCGGCGCGGGAACCCGATTCATCATCAGGATTCCAACCGCGCAAAATAAAGGAAACGTGAGTCATGGGTAGCAAAGGCCGGATTTTTCTCGTCGATGACGACGAACTGATCATCTCCATGCTTTCCCGGGCACTGCAGAAAGAGGGTTACGAAACATCGCTGCTGAATTCCTCCGAGCAGGCCGTGGAGAAGATCCGGGCCTGGCAGCCCCATGCCCTGCTCTTGGACGTCGACCTGGGCGGCGGGCCCAGCGGCCTGGACCTGCTGGAGATGCTGCAAGCCGAAGGGGTGGATTTTCCGATCGTCATGCTGACCGCCGACGATTCCGCCGAATCGGCGGTTCGGGCCATGCGCCATGGCGCGGCGGACTATCTCAACAAACCGTTCAATATCGAAGAAGTCAAAATTGTCCTCGAAAAACTGCTCGCCAATTCGCGCCTCAAAAACGAGGTTCGCTACCTGAAGGAGTCGACCGCTGCGACCCTGGGGCGAATGTTCATCGGGGAATCTCCCGTGACCCAAAACGTTCTCAAAACCACCCGGAAGATGGTCGAGGCGGGCGTTCAATCGATTCTGATCACCGGCAAATCGGGTTCCGGGAAAGAGGTTCTGGCGCGCAACATCCACTACTGGCGCTTTGGTTCACAAAAAGATTTCGAAAGCATCCCCTATATCGCCGTCAACTGTACCGCCCTGCCCGAAAGCCTGATCGAGGGGGAACTTTTCGGCCATGCCAAGGGCGCGTTTACCGATGCGAAAGCCGATAAAAAAGGGGTTTTTGAACTGGCCGAAGGCGGCACTTTGCTGCTCGACGAAATCGGCGACATGCGCCTCGATTTGCAGGGGAAACTGTTGCGGGTTCTGGAAGAACGGACGGTTCGTCGCATCGGCGGCCAAGTCGATCTGCCGATCGATGTCACGATTATTGCATGTACCAACCGGGACCTGAAGAAAGCGGTGGAAGATGGAATTTTTCGGGAGGATCTTTACTATCGGTTGAATTCTTTCGCGATCCAATTGCCGACCTTGAGCCAGAGGGGAGAAGACATTCTTCTTCTGACCCGGCATTTTTTGGAGAAGTTCGCCCAGAAGTACTCGAAAAAGCCGATCCAAAACATTTCCAAAGACGCGGAGAAGTTGCTGAGGGAATATCCCTGGCCCGGGAATGTGCGGGAGCTGCGCAATGTCATCGAGCGGTGCGTGGTTCTGGAGAACACCGACACCCTCTCCGCCGACCAGCTGCCTCTGGACATTGGCGGCAAGGAAAGCAGCCGGGGCGAGCGGCGGAAAAGATTCCACATCGTCCTCCCCGAAGAGGGGATTTCCCTGGAAGTGGTAGAACGCGAACTGATGCGCCTGGCCCTGGAGCGCACGAACGGCAACATGACCAAGTCGGCCAAGCTGCTCCAGGTCAGCTACGATACCTTCAGATATCAGGCGAAAAAGTACGACTTGACTTAAAAGACCCCTGGCAAACGCCCTTGAATCGTTACGGGCGGGATCTTTCCGGTGGTTCTTAATTACGAGTTTCGCGAAAAAATGGTCTTTCAAGTTTCACGGCTGCAACGCCTAACCTCTTGTTCCTTCTAGACAAAACTCTCAAGAATTACAGCGCAGCGGAGAGGCCTTTTGAAAATCTTCGGCAAATTGATGTTGGCGTTCGGGGGAATCGCGTTGATCTGTACGCTGGTCGGCGCTACGGGACTTTTGAGCCTGCAGAAAATCAACCGGCAGCTTTCCGATATTGCCGAGGTTCACCTGCCGGCAATCGACTCCCTGCGGACCATTATGGAAGCGCAGAATGCCATCCGCTCGGTAGAACGCACCATTCTCTTGCCGACGCTGGGACTGGAAGCGCGTCTGACCGAACTGGGAAACCTTGAGAAAAACTGGGACTTGGCAAAACAGGGGATGGAGCGGTTCGAAACCATCCCTAAATCACCGGAGATTGCCGCGCTGTGGCAAGAGGCCAGAGAGAGTTGGGAACGCTGGGCTTTGCAACATACCCGGTTGGTCAATCTGGTGGTCCTGGTCAAAGACGATCAGGTGCAGAGGCTCGAATCGGAATTCAACAATCACTGGCATGACTATGATCTTTGGAAAATCGAGCTTGAACGATCCGTCTATCGCGGACTTCCCTTCACAGGGGAACTGGATCCGGAAAAGACCGGGCTTGGACAATGGCTCCACGCGGCTTCTCCGAAAACTCCGGAATTTGCCGAGGCGCTTCCCGACCTGACCGAATCGCACCACCAAATCCATCAAAAAGCGGCGCGAATTATCGATGCCTTGCGTGCCGGGAACATTGCAACCGCTCGAAATCTCTTCGAGAAGGAATTCATCCCCCAGGACGATGAAATCAGAGAAATCCTCGATTACCTCCGGATCATTCTGCAGTCCAATATTGCCCTGATCGACTCGGCGGCCGATATCGGTTTCGGTAAGGACCAGGTCGCTTTTCAGGAAACGAGCGCCGCCCTGGAAGCCCTGGCGAATCACTATCGCACCCAATCCGAAGAGGCTCAGCGCTCCGCCGACGGAATCGTCCTTGCCGGATCGATCACCGTCCTTTTGGCCTTGCTGTTTGGCGGACTTTTCGCTCTGGTTTGTGGATACCTGATTGCGCGGAGTGTTGCCCGCCCCCTGCGGGAAGCCTCGCAGATGCTTCTCGACATGGAACAGGGTTGCATGAGCAGGCAACTGCAAATGCAGCGCCGCGACGAGATCGGTCTGATGGCCCAGGCCATGAACTCGATGATCCGCAGCATGCAGCGTTTTCTCGGGGTGATTCAAAAAACCGTCAGCGGTGTGAAAACGAATGCCGCTGATCTGCAAAAGGTTTCGGCGATCATCAGCCAAGGAACCAGCCGACAGAACCGGGAAGGGAGCCTCGCTTTGGCTGCCGTCGAAGAGATGGAACAGATTGCCGTCGATCTCAGCCACAAGGTTGAGTCTTTGACCGGCTCTCTCAACAGCTCTTCCTCCTCCGCCCATGAGATGGCGAGCAGCATTTGCGACGGTTCGGAAATGGCGAACCGGCTATCCCAGGAAGTGGAGAGCATCACCACGGCCCTTCAGCAGATGAAGTCCAGCATGGGCGAAATCGCGCAGGTACTTAAAGACTTTTCCGGCTCATCGCAACAGTTTGCCGTCGTGGCCAACGAACTGGCCCTTTCGGGGGAAAGTGTCGGGCTACTGGCCGTCGAATCGACCACCCTTGCCGACAGCGTTTCCGCCTTGGCGACAAACAAGGGGGGGCCAGCCCTTAAGCGCATGATGGAAATTTCCCGAAGCAACCGCGAAACGGTTTCGGCCTACGGTCAGCGTGTGACCCGTCTCGGCGAAAAATCCAAAAACATCGGCCAGGTCCTTGAGGTTATCCGCAACATGTCCGAACAGACGAATCTGCTTGCCTTGAACGCTGCTATTATTGCCGCTCAAGCCGGCGAGAACGGTCGAGGTTTTGCCGTGGTTGCCGAGGAGATCCGCGATTTGTCGGAAAACACCAAGGCCAGCATCGAGCAGATCGAGGACCTGATCGAGGCCGTCCAGAGCGAGGTAAAATCGACCATCGATTCGATTACGAAGATTCACGCCGGGGCGGACAGCAGCATCGATGCGGCCCGGGAAGCCGATGCCATCCTCAAGCAGGTGATCGACTGCTCATCCCAGTCGCTGGAAAAGGCCCGACAGATTGCCGAAGCCGCCAACATTCAAGTCGAGCGCAACCGGAACATGCATCAGGAAGCGGATCGACAAGCCAAGCAGATCAAAAAGATCGAACATACGGTAGATGAGCAGAACCGGGGAGCCGAAGCCGTCATTCAAGCCGCGGAAGAAGTTCGCGGCATCTCTTTACAACTGCGAAACAGCACGCGCGAGCAAGCCAAAAGCAGTGCCGTCATTTCTCGCGCCCTCTCTGAAACCCATGAATTTTCCGAAGGGATCAGACTGGCGGCGGAGACGATGGAAAAGAGCGCCGGCCAGGTGGTCGTCTCTCTGGCCAGCATTTCCGACGTCGCCGCAGAAAATCTGGGCAGTGCCCAATCCCTCGAAAAAGTCATGGTTCGCTTGCACGACCTCACCGAAGAGATCGTTCCGGAAGTCGCACGCTACCGGTTGCCTGAAAAAATGGATAATTGAGCGTTTGAAGACATCGCCGTCCGTTGCTGCTCAACGGATGGCGTATTTTCTCTCGATGAACGAGAAAATTCATAATTTCCCTGGCCCCATACACCCTGAATAAAATCGACATACACCCTAAATTTGTCTTATTCACCATTGATTTCGGCATCTTAGTGTATTTTTAAGCCGTTTTAATGAATGGTGAATAACGAGAAGAAGTATATTTTATTCATACGATTTAACCCCGCCACCATCCCTCCCCAGCTCCTTCAGCCAAAATAAATCCTAGTTATTTCAGCATATTATAATTTTTTTAAGTTTATTCTCAGGTTTGGCATGCTCCTCGCTATATAGAAAGACAACAGCAAGGCACAACGGCCTTGGAAAGGAGCACATCATGAAACGCACTCTCTCGACCCTGATTCTCACCACCGCCTCGGCTTCCACCGCTTTTGCTTCCGGCGCAGCCGAAGGTTCCGGCTTCAGCTTGGTAACCATCGTTTTCTTGGGCTTCTTCGCCCTGATCATCGCGACCCAGCTGCTGCCCGGCCTAGCCCTCTTCATCACCGGCGCCAAGGGCATCTTCGGCAAGGGGAACAAGGAAGCCGGCAGCCACCGCTAACAAACGAGCAACGAACCCGAATCCATCGGATCTCATACTAAAAAGGAGAACATCATGAACGCCATCGCCCGCATCGCCGCCGCCACCGCTCTTCTGTCGACCGTCGCCACCTCCGCTTTCGCCGCTACCGGCGCCGCTTCCGGCGGGGGCCTGCTGATCTGGTTGTTCCTCGGCTTCCTCGGCTTGGTTGTCGCTACCCAACTGGTTCCCGCCATCATGATGTTGGTTGGCATCGTCCAAGGCGTGGCGGGTAGCAGCGCCGCCGACCAGTCGGTCCGGTAAGCACGAAATACTCCGATTTCACTCGAAAGCCGAAGCCTATGCTTCGGCTTTCGCCGTTTCGGGCATGAGAAAATGGCTTTCCGAGAGGTGCGGCTGTGTTAGTATCGGCGGGTCAGCCCTTTTCTTCGCGACCCCAACCTATTTACGAGCCGTCCATGACCGATAAAAACCTTCTTTTGCGTCAACTCCCCGCCGTCGACCGCATTCTCAGTGCTCCCGCCATGCAGTCCCTGGCCGCGACCTGCCCCCATGTGCTGCTGCTGGAAGCGGCCCAGGAGACGGTCGCCGACCTGCGCCGGGCCATCCTCGACGGCGGCGCCACGACCGAGTTGACCATCGATGCCGTTGCCGAACAGGCCGCCCGCCGCGCCGAGAATAAGCAGGAACCCTCCCTGCGGCCGGTGATCAATGCCACCGGCACCCTGCTGCACACCAATCTCGGCCGCGCCCCTTTGAGCGCGGCGGCGCTGGCGGCCATCACCGCCATCAGCCGCTCCTATTCCAATCTCGAACTCGACCTGACGACGGGCAAGCGCGGTCATCGCTTCTCCCATGTGGAGGAGTTGCTCTGCCGTCTGACCGGCGCCGAGGCGGCGGCGGTGGTCAACAACAACGCCGGCGCGGTGCTGCTCGCCCTGACCGCTCTGGCCAAGGGGAAAGAGGCCATCGTTTCGCGGGGAGAGATGATCGAGATCGGCGGGGCGTTTCGCATCCCCGAGGTGATGGAGGCGGGCGGGGTCAGACTGCGCGAGGTGGGGACAACCAACAAGACCCATCTCAAGGATTACGCTGGGGCGATCAATGAGGAGACCGGCCTGCTGCTGAAGGTGCACACCAGCAACTACCGTATCGTCGGCTTCACCGAGGAGGTGCCGGCGGCGGCGATGGTCGAACTGGCCCACGGCCACGGCCTGCCGGTGATGGAGGATCTGGGCAGCGGAATGCTTATGGATCTCACCCCCTTCGGCCTGCCCCGGGAACCGACGGTACGCGAAGCGGTGGCGGCGGGAATCGACGTCGTCACCTTCAGCGGCGACAAGCTCCTCGGCGGCCCCCAGGCGGGGATTCTCGTCGGCACCCGCGCCGCCATCGACAAGATCCGCCACCACCCCCTGGCCCGTGCCCTGCGCATCGACAAGCTGACCCTGGCGGCGCTCGAAGCGACTTTGGCATCCTACCTCGACGAGCGGCGGGCGCTGACGGAACTGCCGGTGCTGCGCATGTTGAATATGTCGGCGGCGGAAGTGGAAGAGCGCAGCCGCGCTTTTGCCGAAAAACTCGGTGCGGCCCTTGGCGCGGCGGCAGAGATCGCCGTGATCGAAGAGCCTTCGGCCATCGGCGGCGGCGCCCTGCCCCTGACCGAACTCCCCGGCTTCGCCGTCGCCCTGACCCCGCAAGGGGTCAGCGTCGACCTCCTCGCCCTGCGCCTGCGCCAGGGCAAACCGCCGGTGGTCGGCCGCGTTCAGGACAACCGCCTGCTCCTCAACCTGCGCACCATCCTCCCCGACGAAGAACCGCACCTCATCGACGCCTTGCGCGCGGCGCTCCTTTACTGACCGCCGACGCGGCGCCATAAAAACAACGGGGGCGGCATCCGCATGGATACCGCCCCCGTAATTTCATCAGCCTTTTTATTACATCAGACGCTGCGGCCGCCGGACATGGCCTGCAGCCGAGCGATGCGCTCTTCCATCGGCGGATGGGTGGAGAAGAGCTTGGCCAGCGAAGCCCCCTTCAGGGGGTTGACGATGAACATGTGCGAAGTCGCCGGGGTCGCCTCGTTCATCGGCACCCGCTGGGACGCCAGTTGCAGTTTGTTCAGGGCGCTGGCCAGGGCCAGGGGATTGCCGCAGATCTTCGCCCCGGAGGCGTCGGCCAGATACTCCCGACTGCGCGAGACCGCCATCTGGATGAGCATCGCCGCCATCGGCGCGATGAAGGCCATGGCCAGGCCGCCGAGCATGCTTCCGCCCCCTTCCTCGTCGTCGCTGTTGCCGCCGCCGAAAATCGCTGCCCATTGCAGCATGTTGCCGAGCATGGCGATGGCCCCGGCGAAGGTCGCGGCGATGGTCGAAATGAGGGTATCGCGATTCTGGACATGGGCCAGCTCGTGGGCCATGACTCCTTCCAGCTCCTCGGCAGAGAGGATACGCATGATCCCCTCGGTGGCGGCGACGGCGGCATTTTGCGGATTGCGGCCGGTGGCGAAGGCGTTGGGACTCTCCGAAGGGATGATGTAGACCTTGGGCATGGGCATCCCGGCGCGCTCGGCCAGGCCCTTGACCATGCGGTAGAAAGTCGGGCTTTCGTTCTCGGAAACCTCCTTGGCCTTGTACATCTTCAGCACGATCTTGTCCGAATACCAGTAGCTGAAGAAGTTCATCCCCCCGGCCAGAAGCAGGGCGATGACCATCCCCCCCTGACCGCCGATGGCGTTGCCCATGGCGACCATGAGCAGGGTGAGACAGGTGAGAAAAAAGGTAATTTTCAAAGTGTTCATGATTGGATTCCTCCGTACCTCGGGTTGCGCCGTCGGTAAAAGAAAAGACCCTTACCCACGGCTGAGTGTTGTAGCGCCATGAATAAAGGTCTGGCAAATTGTGGCTTACGGCCTTAACCCCGCGCCCGGGCGGACGAACCGCCGTAATGACGAAACGCGGGCCGGCGATGTCTCCCGCCGGTTGCTACTCCCCTTTAACGACTCAAAGGATACGAAAAGAGAGAATTCCCTGTCAACGAAAATCGGGCGGCAGGAAAGACACTCAGAAGATACCGGCGACGAAGGTTTCCACCTGCTCCAATTCGGCGGCGAGGCCGGCGGGGTCGAACTTTGCCAGGGCAACGGCCAGAGGAGAATCAGCCAGGTTGGGCAGACACCCCTCGTTGACGTAGCGGTTCGCCAGCTGGACGAGGGCGGGAAGTCGCACCCCCAGGGCCAGAAATTCGGGATCATGGTGATGGGCGATCACCTGGCTCACCGCTTCCGGAAGATGCCAGCTCTCGGCCAGCAATCTTCCCACCTGAACATGATAAGCAGCGATCAGGCGCTCGCATTGCTCATCGGCCAGCTCCTGCTCCGCCAGGAGCCGCCAGAGCACCACCTTGCCGATGTCGTGGAGCAGGCCGCCGACAAAGGCGATCTCCTCGTCCTCGCCACAGAGGCCGGCGAGTTTGCGGGCGACGTAGGCGCACTTGAAGCTGTGCCGCATCAACTCCACCACCCGCGCCCGTTCCGCGCCATGGGTGGGCATGACACAGTGGGCGGTAGCGATGCCGAGCAGGGTCTTATAGCCAAGCAAAACCAGGGCATGCTGAATCGAGGTCACCGGATTGGCCAGGCCGTAAAAGGAGGAATTGACGACCTTGAGGATGCGCGAGGTCAGCACCTGGTCGGCCATGACGATTTTCAGCACCTGATGGGGCGTCCCCCGGGGGTCTTCCATCGCCTGGCGCAGGTGGAGCAAGGTCTTGGGCATGGGCGGCAGAGAAAAGTCGCCCCGGCGCAGACGCTGGGCAACCGTTTCAAACCAGGCATCCTGGCCGGAGCGCTGTTCGGCGAGAGCCTTCTCATTGAGTTCCCGGGCCCGTCTTACCGCCTCGCCCAGACCCAGGCGCGCCACCCGGCTACCGGTGGAAGGTTCGCTCTTGCCCAACAGGAAAAAGCCTTGCGGCCAACGCAGGGCATCGGCCAGGGCCAAGAGCAATCGAAAGCTCTGCAGACGCTTCAGGGCCGGCGGGTCGAGCAGCTTCTGTTCCACCAGATAGCGCCCCAGGGGGAGATTTCGGGCCGCGCTTTCCCGGCGAGCCTGGACGAGCCGTTCGGCGTCGAGAAAACCGGCGCCGGAGAGGATATATTCCTGGCTTTCCTCCGGCCGGTTGCTGACCAGGCCGACCAGCATCCCCCCTTCCAGAGAGAGGACTTTGCGAACCGTGCCGTTGACCAGCGTCAGCGCTCCGGTGAGAGCGCGCGCCTCGATCCAGGCGAGCAGATCGGCCAGGGGCATCAGCCCCAGATCCCCCTGCAGGCAGTCCCGTTCCTCCAGCGGACGAATTTCCTTGGCGGCCTGATGCATGAATGGAACCTCTCCCTCCCCCGTTACTGAAACTCGGGAAAAATCAAAAGCATTCGCTTAGGTTAGATAATCACCCAGCCTTGAAAATTGTCAATCCCGGAACCCTGGCGCAAACATCGACAGAACACTGCAAAACCTGCGCCAGCGGGCTTTTACGGTTGCCAACTTCGACCCGGACGGTATATTTTCATCTTGCTCGTTCGGAACAATTCTTTCATTTACGTTGATCGACCAGGAGGTTTCATGACCGCACCCGCTCCCCTGCTGCTGGCCCGAGGCGACCAGGATATCGCCCTGCTCCCGCGCATGGCCAACCGTCACGGACTGGTGGCCGGCGCCACCGGCACCGGCAAAACCATCACCCTGCGCCTGCTGGCCGAAGGCTTCAGCCGCATGGGCGTGCCGGTCTTTCTCGCTGATATAAAAGGGGACCTTTCAGGGATGGCTGCGGCGGGGGAAGGCCACCCGAAGATCGTCGAACGGGCGGCGCAACTGGGCCTGAATGACTTCGCCCCGGAGGCCTTTCCCGTCATTTTCTGGGACCTCTTCGGCAAGCAGGGGCATCCGGTACGGGCCACCGTCTCGGATATGGGGCCGCTCCTTCTCGGGCGGCTGCTCAATCTCACCGAAGTCCAGGCGGGAGTGCTCAATCTGGCCTTCCGCATCGCCGACGACAACGGTCTGCTGCTCCTCGACTTGAAAGACCTGCAGGCGATGGTCCGCCACTTGGGCGAGAACGCTTCCCAGTACACCACCAGCTACGGCAATATTTCCACCGCCAGCGTCGGCGCCATCCAGCGTGCCCTGATCTCCCTGGAAGATCAGGGCGGTGACAGCTTTTTCGGCGAACCGGCGCTGGAGCTCACCGATCTCATGCGCACCGACCTCTCCGGGCGGGGGATGGTCAACATCCTGGCGGCGGATCAGCTCATTCTCTCGCCGCAGCTCTATTCCACCTTTTTGCTCTGGCTGCTGTCGGAACTTTTCGAACGCCTCCCCGAGGTCGGCGACCTGGAAAAGCCACGCCTGGTCTTCTTCTTCGACGAAGCCCATCTCCTCTTCGACGAAGCGCCCAAGAGCCTGCGCGACAAGATCGAGCAGGTGGTGCGCCTGATCCGTTCCAAGGGCGTGGGGATTTACTTCGTGACCCAGAGTCCGAGCGATGTCCCCGACGAGGTTCTCGGCCAGCTCGGCAACCGCGTCCAGCATGCCCTGCGCGCCTTCACCCCGCGCGATCAGAAGGCGGTGCGCACCGCCGCCGAAACCTTCCGCCCCAATCCCAAACTCGACACCGCCCGGGTCATCACCGAACTGGGGGTGGGGGAGGCGCTCCTTTCGGTGCTCGACGCCAAGGGGACGCCGACCATGGTCGAGCGGGCTCTGGTCTGTCCGCCCCGCAGCCGCCTGCGCCCCCTGGACGAGGGGGAGCGCCGTCAGGTTCTTCAGGGTTCCCCCCTCTTCGGCCGCTACGAGCAGGTCATCGACCGGGAATCGGCCCATGAAATTTTGCGCGAGCGGGCGCAGCGCGAGCAGGAGCGCGCCGCCCTCGAAGCGGAACTGGCCCAAAGCCGGCCCCAGGCGAACAAACCGGCAGCTCGACGCGGCCGCCAGCCGGACAGCCTGGTGGAGTCCCTGGCCAAGAGCGCGGCCCGCAGCATCGGCACCCAGGTCGGCCGCTCGCTGATTCGCGGCGTCCTCGGCTCCCTCTTCGGCGGCCGCCGCTAAATCCGCCATGGGCCTTTCCCCCGCGCTACGGCAGGGCTTGTGCCTGAGCTGTCTCGGTGCGGCCGCCCTGGTCGGCTGGGGACTGGGCGAAGGGGGGATTCCCCTCGGCTCCCTGACCGGTGCCGCCGCCCTGCTGATCCTGGTCTTCGGCGCGGGCGGCCTGGCCCCCTCCCCCCAGCGGCGGGAAAAGTACTATGTCATGGCCGCCGCGCTGATCCTCTTTCTCGGGAGTTGGTCAGCGGGTCAGGCAACGGACCGCCGCGCCTATGCTGAGTGCCTGGAACGGGGGGAGGAGGTTCGCGCCGCCTTGGAGGTCTTTCGCCACAAACAGGGTCGCTATCCGGACAGGTTGGCGCAGCTGACCGTGGAACTGCCCGGCCGCCGCCTTCTGCTTCCCGATTTGCTTCGCTACCGGCGCTCGGGCGACGACTACGAACTGACCTTTTTCCGGGGGAACCTGCGCTTTGCCGCCGGCCGCCACCTCCCCTTCAGCGCCCAGCGCCAGGAGCCCTGACCATGGAACACGCCACCGTACACAGCCTGCGCACCCACCAGGAACTTCCCCTGCCCCTCGACGAGGTCTTCGCCTTTTTCGCCGATGCCGGCAACCTGGAACGGATCACCCCGCCAGAACTGAACTTCCGCATTCTCACCCCGCAGCCCATCAACGTCGCCGAGGGCACCTTCATCGATTACCGCTTGCGCCTCTTTGGCCTCCCCTTTTCGTGGAAAACGGAAATCACCAAATGGGAGCCCCCGCACCAGTTCGTTGACGAACAGCGCCAGGGGCCGTACCGCCAGTGGATTCACCGCCACCGTTTCAGCGCCACCTCCGGGGGGACGCTCATGGAAGATGAGGTTCTCTACCAGCTCCCTCTGGCCCCTCTGGGAAATCTCGCCCTGCCCTTGATCCGGCTGCAGCTGGGGCGGATTTTCAACTACCGGAAAGAGGCCATTCGGTGTATTCTCGGCGGAAGTTGAGGCTCCGGAGCGCTCCGGATGTTGCCCCGGCACTGGAGACGAGATGAAAGAGATCACCGCTATCGAGCACATGCCCCGCCTGGATCCCAACGGACTGATGCGGCTGATGTCCTGGGTCACGGTCCTGTCCCTGCTGGTCATCCTCTCTCTGGCCGGCTACGGCATTCACCGGGTCTTCACCGCCCACGTCATCCACAATGCCGAAGAGACCGCCGTGGGGCTGAGCGAACTGCTCTCCGGCGAAGGCCGGCTCCTTCTCGACAAATCCGGACACCTGACCCTCTCCGCCCCGAACCGGGAACGTCTCGACCACCGCCTGCGCACCCTCTCCGCCCCCTTCGACGTGGTCAAAATCAAGATCTACGACGCCACGGGGAAAATCCTCTACAGCACTGACCCAGGCATTATCGGCCAGATCGACGAGGGCAACCCGCGCCTGACTAAAGCCCTCGCGGGTCAGGTCGACAGCCGTCTGGAGAGCCGGGAAACGGTTCTCGATCTGGCCGACGAGCAGCAGTTCGACGTCGATGTGGTCGAAACCTACGTGCCGATTCTCGACGACCACCAGATCGCCGGCTGCTTCGAGCTGTACATGGACGTTACCCGCTACCGCGAGGAAATCCGCCGGGGGGTGCTGGCCTCGACCGGGCTCTTGGCCCTGATTCTCGTCAGCGTCTTTACCGCCGCCTTTCTCGTCGTGCGTCGGGGGGTGCTGCAACTGCGCCAGGCCCAGGAGCAGTTGACGCAACTGACCAGCATCGACCCCTTGACCGGCGCCTTCAATCGCGGCGAGATTCTCAACCGGGCGCGCAAGGAAGCCTCGCGCCTGCGCCGGGCCATGAACCAATCGCCGGATCAGGCGATTGCCCTAGTGATGGTCGACATCGACCGTTTCAAGGCGATCAACGACCGCCATGGCTATCTAGTCGGGGATACGGTCTTGCGTCAGGTGGTGCGCCGCATCAAGATCGAATTGCGCGACTACGATCTTTTCGGCCGCTATGGGGGCGAGGAATTCCTGGCGATTCTGCCCGGCTCCGACCTCCCCGCAGCCCTGGCCGTGGCCGAGCGCATCCGCCAGGCGGTAGGAGAAACGCCCCTCGACGTCGAAGGGCAGAGCCTGCCGGTGACCATCAGCCTCGGCGTCGCCATCCTCGCCGGTGACGTCCTCGACCTGACCGGCACCCTGCAACAGGCTGACGAGGCCCTTTCCCGGGCCAAGAGCACCGGACGCAACCGGGTCTGCTGCGCGGAAGCCGAGACACCCCCCGAGGAAACGCAACCATGAGTCTCATGTACTGGACCCCGGAAATCGCCGTCGGCAGCGAACTGATCGACGACCAGCACCGCAGCCTGATCGAGCGGGTCAACCAGCTGGTCGCGGCCATCGAGAAAGGGCGGGAGGAAGAGGAAATCGCCCGGCTTTTCGACTTCCTCAAGGAATACACCCAGGATCACTTTGCCGCCGAAGAACGGCTGATGGGCGAATCGGGCTATCCCGAGCGGGAACGCCATGCCGCCGAACATCAGGCTTTTTGCGCCAAGATCGCCGATCTCGAAAGGCGCATGGCTGCCGAGGGGATGACCGCGGTATTGAAACGGGACTTCGACGAAACCATCATCGACTGGCTCTTCGAACACATCTGCCAGATCGACCGCGCCCTGGGCAAATACCTCAGCGCCTGAACTCCTCAGAAAAGCCGCGCCAAGAGCGTGGTCACGGCGGTCTCCACCCGCAGGATGCGCTCGCCGAGGGCGCAGGGAAGAAATCCCGCCTCCTGCAACTTTTCGATCTCATAGGGGATGAAACCCCCTTCCGGGCCGACCGCCAGGGTCACGGGGCTGAAGACTTCCCGCGGGCAGGCCCGTTCCGTCAAAGGATGAGCGACCAGGCGGGTGCTCCCGACGCTCAGGGCGGGGAGTTCGTCCTCGACGAACGGTTTGAACAGGGGCTTCAGCAGCACCTCCGGCAGCACCGTATCGCGGGCCTGTTCCAACCCGAGGATCAGCGGTTCCCGCAACCCCTCGCCGACCAGGGCCGGGCTCTTCCAGAAACTCTTCTCCACCCGAAAGCTGTTCATCAGCACGATCCGCTTCACCCCCAGGGAGGTCGCCGCCAGCAGCACCCGCTTCAGCACCTTGGGGCGGGGCAGGGTCAGCAGCAGCGTCACCGGCAAGGGCGGCGGCGGTTCCCGCTCGAAAGTCACCGCCAGTTCCAGGCCATCATCGTCCAGCCGCAGAACCTCTCCCCTTCCGATCCTCCCCCCGGCCTCGCCCACGCACAGACATTGCCCCACCGCCGCCCGATGCACCTCCAGCACATGCCGCAGGCGCCGTCCGCTCAGAAGGACGCGATCGGTTGCGACGAAATCCTCGGGGAAAAGTAAAATCAGATTCATGCCGCCCTCCCCTTACGGCACCGCCCCCAGGACGGCACCCTCCTCATCAAAAACTTGCCAAGTCTGAACTTGCAATCACGACAAAGGCTGTTATATATGGATTCCACTATTCACCCTTTTCGAAAGGAGCACCAAATGAAGAAGAAATGGCTCGCCCTGCTCGGCTGCGTCCTGTTCGTCGGCACTGCCGCCGGCGCCCTGGCCGGCACCGCTGAGGAAAACCTCGGCCAACGTCTCTACTTCGACCAGAACCTCTCCCTCAACCAAAACCAGTCCTGCGCCAGCTGCCACCTGCCCGCCGCCGGCTTCGCCGACCCCATGAACGTGCAGGATCCCTGGAACAGCGTGGTCTCCCTCGGCTCGGACATCACCCTGAACGGCGGGCGCAATTCACCGACCTCGGGCTACGCCGCCTTCATCCCTCCCTTCGCCTTCGATGACGCCGAAGGGCTTTATTTCGGCGGCCAGTTCTGGGACGGCCGCGCCGACACCCTCAAGGATCAGGCCAAGGGGCCTTTCCTCAATCCCGTGGAAATGGCCATGCCCGACGAAGCCGCGGTGATCGCCGCCATCGCCGATCCCGCCAACAAGAACTACAAGCAGTACGTCAAGCTCTTCGCCTCGGTCTACGGTATCGACCTGACCACCCTCGACCTCAACGATCCGGTCCAGGTACTGAACGCCTACGACAAGACCGCCCAGGCCATCGCCGTCTTCGAGCAGTCCAACCGCTTCGTCAAGTTCAATTCCAAGTTCGACTACTATCTGGCCGGACAGGCCAAACTGACCGCCCAGGAGCTGAACGGCCTGGCCCTCTATGAAGGCAAGGCGCTTTGTTCCGCCTGCCATCCGAGCGCGGCGACGATCAATCCCGACGGCACCATCATGCCGCCCCTCTTCAGCGACTTCACCTACGACAACCTGGGGATTCCCAAAAGCATGAACCCGCTGATCGCCGAAAATCCTGTTGACTACGGCCTCGGCGGTCGCCTGGGCGATCCGGCGGAAAACGGCAAGTTCCGGGTTTCCAGCCTGCGCAACATCGCCCTCACCCCGCCTTACGGGCATAACGGCTACTTCGCCACCCTCGAAGAGATCGTCCGTTTCTACAACACCGCCGGCGACGGCACCTGGCCCGCTCCGGAAGTGGCCGAAAACGTCAATCGCGACGAACTCGGCCATCTCGGCCTGACGCCCCAGGAAGAAGCGGACCTGGTCGCCTTCCTCATGACCCTGAGCGACGGCTACAAGGATAAGACACCGAAAAACTTCGTCCTGCCGCCGATGACGCCGCTCAACTAGAACAAGCGTCCATCCGTCGTCAAAAGCCCCGCTTCCTTTGGATGCGGGGCTTTTTTACGCATGGATTTAGCCGGCCAGCGGCAAGCGGATATGAAACCCGCTCCCCCGCCCCTCGGCGCTCTCGACCGAAATGTCGCCGCCGTGGGCCTTGACGATGCCGTAGGAGATGGAGAGCCCCAGGCCGGTGCCGCGCTTCTTGGTGGTGAAGAAGGGGTTGAAAATCTTCTCCCGCAGCTCCGGGGCGATACCGCAACCGCTGTCGCGGACGGTGACCGTCACGAAGCCCCCCTCGTTCCTCCCCTCCAGACTCAGTTCGCCCCGCCCGTCCATGGCCTGCACCGCGTTGAGGACGATGTTGGTGAAGACCTGGCGCAGCCGCTCGCCGTCGCCCATAACCGGCGGCAGATCGGTGGGGAGACGGCGCTCGATGCGCACGCCGGCGAGCGGGGCCTGATGACTGACCTGGGCGAGGATCTCCTCGATCAGGCTCGGGATGTCCACCGGCGCCGGATGGATCGCCTGCTCTCGGGCGAAGGCCAGCAGATTGGCGGTGATCAGCGAGACCCGCTCGGTCTGCTTGAGAATCTCTTCCGCCTCCTCGCGCCCCTCGGCGCCGGGGGGGATTTCCATCAACAAAATCTCGACGTTGCCACGCATGATGGCGGCGGGGTTGTTGATCTCGTGGGCGACGCCGGCGGCGAGGGAACCGATGGCCGCCAGTTTTTCGCTGCGCAGCAACTCCTCCTGGGCTTTAATCAGGGCGAGGCTTTTTTCCTCCAGTTCGGCGGTGCGGTGCGCCACCTGATCTTCCAGGTCGCGGGTGAGATTGCCGAGGTCCTCGTCTCGCTGGCGCAGGGCGGCGGTCATGCGGTTGAAGGCGGCGGTCAGATGGCCGATCTCGTCTTCCCCGGCCACCGGCAAACGGATGTCCCGCTCCCCGGCGGCGACCCGCTCGGCGCTCTCGGCCAGGCGCAGCACGGGCCGGGAGAGATGGTCGGCGATCTGCCGGGAGAAGAGATAGCCGAGGCCGCCGCCGACCAGCAGCAGACCGAAAAGGGACGCGTGGGCGAGATTTTTCAGCCGGTCGAAAGGGGCTTCGAGCAGGCCGACATAGAGGGCGCCGATGATCTGTCGCTGGGGGTCGAAGATCGGCTCGTAGGCGGTCAGATACCAGCGGTCGAGAACCTGGGCCCGGGCCAGCCAGCTCTGTCCCTCGCGCAGCACCGCCCGGGCGACTTCCGCCGAAACCCGGGTGCCGACGGCCCGTTCGCCGCCGGGCAGGCGCACGGTGGTGGCGACCCGCAGGTCGCCGACGAAGAGGGTGGCGCTCCCCGGCGCTTCTCCTTCGGCACTTTCGGCGCCGTAGACGATGTCGCGGATGCGGTCGACCAGGGGCAGATTGCCATTGAGCAGCACCCCGCCGTAGAGCCCGCCGAGGAGTTCGCCGCTGGCGGCGCGCACCGGCGCCCCGCCGAGAAGGAGCATGCCGCGCCGCTCCTCGCCGCCGTCGACGCCGACCACCCGCGCCCGCTCCGCCAGTCTGCCGCCTTCCCGGGTCAGCGCCTCATTGTCGAGCAGGACCACCCCGGAATAGGCGCCGTCCCGCAACGCTCGCGCCGCCGGGGGAGAGAGGGGGGCGGGATGCGCAACGGCAGCGGACGGCTCGGCGGCGCCGCGAATAAGCAGGCGCCCCCGGGCATCGCTCAGGGTGAGAAGATCCAGGCCCTGACGGGTACGGATGGCCGCCAGCTCCTCGGCGAGGCGCTCCAGATCCCCCCGGCGGAAAGCCTCGACCAGCCCGGCGGAACCGGCGGTGAGGCGCACCAGATCCCCGACCCGCTCCTCTTCGTGACGGAGGATTTCCCGGGCCGCGCTCAAATCGAGGCGTACCTGTTTCTGCGCCTCGCCGACCACCCAGGCCTCAAGCAACCAGGAAGCGGCGAAGGAGACGAGAAGCAGCACCGCCAGCAGCGGCGCCAAATTCGCCAGGGTGAGTTTGCCGCGAATGGAGAGGGCACTTAACCTCATGGCCGCTCTTCCAGGTCGGCGGGAGTGAGGCCGAAATCCTTGATCTTGCGGTCGATGGTCTTGCGGGTGACGCCAAGGAGCAGAGCCGCCTGGCTCTTGTTCCAGCCGGTCTGGCGCAGAGCCCGGATCATCTCGCGACGCTCGGCCTCACGCAGCCCGAGAGGGGCGACGTTTTCGGGAGGGGAGACAGCGGGCGCGGCGGCGAGGGGAGCGGCGCCCGGCTTGAAGGGGAGCATGGCGACGTCGATGTATTCCCCGCGGGCGAGAATCGCCCCGCGCTCGACGACATTTTCCAGCTCGCGCACATTCCCCGGCCAGTGGTAGCCGCGCATGATGGTCAGGGCCGCCGCCGTCACCCCCTTAGGCGGACGGCGGGACTTGCGTGCCAGCAGCTGGAGAAAGTGCTCGACCAGCGGTTCGATATCCTCGGGGCGCTCCCGCAGCGGCGGCAGTTCCAGAGCGAAGACGTTGAGCCGATAGAAGAGATCCTCGCGGAAATTCCCCTGGCGCACCTCTTCGGCGAGGTTCTTGTTGGTGGCGGCGACGAAGCGCACGTCGACTTGGCGCGGGCGGGTCGCACCGACGGGAATGAACTCGCCCAGTTGCAGAGCGCGCAGCAGCTTGGCCTGCAGGCTGGGGCTGAGGTCGCCGACCTCGTCGAGAAAGAGGGTCCCCTCGTGGGCTTCGTCGAGGAGCCCCTTCTGCGCCTGGACGGCACCGGTGAAGGCGCCCTTGATATGGCCGAAGAGCTGGCTTTCGAGGAGCGTTTCCGAGAAGGCGGCGCAGTTCACGGCGAGAAAGCGCCGGTTGGCCCGGGGACCGGCGTCATGGATGAGGCGGGCGATGAGTTCCTTGCCGGTGCCACTCTCGCCGAGGATCAGGACATTCGAGTCGCTGTCCGCGACCTGCCGCGCCAGCTCGACGACTTCGCCGAAACGGGCGCTGCGAAAGATCGGCTCTGTCGGCGTCTGGCGCTCGCGCAACTCTTTTTTCAGCGACTGGTTTTCCTCGATCAGCCGTTCCCGTTCCAGGCAGTGCTGGATGAGGGCGAAGAGCTTTTCCTGGGGAAAGGGCTTGGTCAGATAATCGTAGGCGCCGAGCTTCATCGCCTCCACCGCCGACTCGATGGTGCCATGTCCGGTCATCATCACCACGGTCAGTTCGGGGCGGGCCTTGCGCACCCGGCGCAGGGCCTCGATGCCGTCCATCTCCGGCATCTTCACGTCGAGCAGCAGCAGATCGCCGCCCCCGTCCGTCTCTTCGAGACGGCGAACCAAAAGGGTCGGACTGGTGAAGGTCTCGACCTCATAGCCCCAGGTTTTGACCATCTTCCCCAGGTAGCGCAGCATCCCCTCTTCGTCGTCACAGATCAGAATCCGATTTTCCATGTAATCCTCCCTTGCCTCGGCTTGCCCATGATACATGCAAAAAGCGCCACAATCCAAGGCAATCCCCAACGGTAAAAGTGTCCCTCCCCCACCGGCCCCCGGAAAACGGACTCTCCCTTCGCCGGCAATGCCGCCAATGGCCACCTCGCCGCTCCCCCATTTCGCCGCCGTCACCCTCGCGCAGCGGGTCAGGATGACCCGGCTGGGTCGTCCTGACCCGGCGGACAGGCTCGTCTCCCGCTCGCAACGGCTTTCAAAGCGTTTACGTTACTAGCTGTTTTGACTGAGAAAACAGAGTTTGTCGAAAGGCGGGAAGGGCTTGGCACGGGCGTTGCCAAGAGATGATGAGCCTGTCTTCATGACGGGGGCAAACATTCACAAGGAGAGAGATGGTCATGGGTATTTCACGAAGAAACTTTCTCAAGGGAAGCGGACTGGCCGCCGGCACCCTGGCGCTGAGCGGCAAAAAAGCCAAGGCAAGCGCCGACGCCCCGCACCTGCGCACCAAGGGCTTGCAGGTGAGCACCACCGTCTGCCCCTATTGCGCGGTCGGCTGCGGCATGCTGGTCCACACCAAAAACGGCAAGATCGTCAATATCGAGGGGGATCCCGAGCATCCCATCAACCAGGGGGCGCTCTGCTCCAAGGGGAGCGCCCTCTTCCAGGTGGCCAACAACGAACGGCGGCTGAGCAAGGTGCAGTACCGGGCCGCCGGCAGCGACAAGTGGGAAGAGAAGTCCTGGGACTGGACGATGAACCGCATCGCCGAGCTGATGAAGGACTCCCGCGACAAGCACTTCGTCAAGACCGAGACCCGCGACGGCAAGACCTACACCGTCAACCGCAACGAGGGGATGGCCTTTCTCGGCGGCGCCGCCCTCGACAGCGAGGAATGTTACCTGTGGAGCAAGTTCTCCCGGGCCATGGGCGTTGCCTATCTCGAACATCAGGCACGAATATGACACAGCGCCACGGTTGCCGGTCTGGCAGCCTCCTTCGGTCGCGGCGCAATGACCAACCACTGGAACGACATCCAGCATGCCGACGTCATCGTCTGCATCGGCTCCAATCCCGCCGAGAACCATCCGATCTCCTTCAAATATGTTGAGAAGGCGATGGATCGCGGTGCCAAGCTTATTTCCGTCGATCCCCGCTACACCCGCACCTCCTCCAAGGCCGATATCTACGCCCAGTTGCGGCCAGGAACGGATATCGCCTTTATCGGCGGCATCATCAACCATGCCCTGAAAAATGACCTGATCCATCGGGACTACGTCGTCAATTACACCAACGCCTCCTTCCTCATCGACGATGGTTTCGCCTACGCGGACGGCCTCTTCTCCGGCTATACCCAGGAAACCTTCAGCTACGACAAGACCAGCTGGAAATACCGGACCGACGCCGAGGGCCGGCCGCTGCGCGACCCGAGCCTGCAAGATCCGCGCTGCGTCTACCAGCTGCTCAAGGCCCATTACGCCGAGTACACCCCGGAGCTGGTCTGCGAGATCACCGGCACGGCGATCCAGGATTTCACCGCCGTCGCCCGGACCCTGTGCGAAACCGCCCGCCCGGACAAGGCGGCGACCATCATGTACGCCATGGGCACCACCCAGCACACCTACGGCACCCAGAACGTGCGCTCCTACGCCATGCTGCAACTGCTCCTCGGCAACATCGGCATCGCCGGCGGCGGCATCAACGCCCTGCGCGGCGAGGCCAACGTCCAGGGCTCGACGGACATGGCCCTGCTCTACCACATCATTCCCGGCTACCTGAAGTCGCCGGAAGTCACCGACCTCGACCTGGCCGACTATCTGGCCAAGATCACCCCCAAGGCGACCGACGAGAAGAGCGCCAACTGGTGGAGCAACACCCCCAAATACGTCGTCAGCCTGCTCAAGGCCTGGTGGGGCGATCAGGCCACGGCGGCCAACGACTTCGCCTTCGATTACCTGCCCAAGCGCAGCGGCAACTATTCCTTCATCATGCTCATGGATCGCCTGCAGCAGGGGGGCTTCGACGGCCTCTTCTGCATGGGCACCAACCCCATTGTCGGCGGTCCCGACTCCCTGGCCATCGGCGAAGGGCTGGCCAAGCTCAAGTGGATGGTGGCGGTCGACCTCTGGGAAACGGACACCAGCGTCTTCTGGAAACGTCCCGGGGTCGATCCGAAAGAGATCCAGACCGAGGTCTTCCTCTTGCCCGCCGCCAGTTCCGTGGAGAAGCAGGGGAGCGTTTCCAATTCGGGACGCTGGGCCCAGTGGCGTTACAAGGCGGTCGATCCCCCGGGCGAGGCGGAAAGCGACGCCTTCATCATCGATCAGCTTTACCGGCGGCTCAAGGACCTCTACGCCAAAGGCGGCGTCTTTCCCGAACCGATCGTCAACCTGGCGTGGAACTACGGCGACGGCCATGAGCCGGACATCGAAATGGTCGCCCGGGAGATCAACGGCCAGTTCACCCGCGACGTGGCGATCAACGGCAAGCTCTACAAAAAAGGCCAGCAGGTGCCGGCTTTCGCCGCGCTCCAGGCCGACGGTTCGACCCTCTCGGGCAACTGGCTCTACTGCGGCTCCTACACCGAGGCGGGCAACCTCATGCAACGCCGGGGGAAGGAAGACCCGACCGGTCTGGAGATGTACCACAACTGGGCCTGGTGCTGGCCGGTCAACCGCCGCATCCTCTACAACCGCGCCTCCGTCGATCCCGACGGCCGGCCGTGGAATCCCAAGCGCAAGGTCATCGCCTGGAACGAGCTGACCGGCAAGTGGGAAGGGGATGTTCCCGACGGTCCTTGGCCGCCGATGAACAAACCCGACGGCCGCTATCCCTTCATCATGAACGCCGAAGGCTTCGGCCGGCTCTACGCGGCGGGCCTCGCCGACGGCCCCTTCCCGGTCCATTACGAGCCGATGGAAAGCCCCACCGGCAACCTGCTCTGCTCGCAACAGACCAACCCGGCGGTGCGGCCGCCGGCCAAACTCAGCAACCGCGAGAAGTTCCCCTACATCGGCACCACCTACCGAGTTTCCGAGCACTGGCAGGCCGGGGCCATGACCCGCAACCTCCCCTGGCTGGTGGAACTTGTTCCCGACATGTTCGTGGAAATGAGCGAAGGGCTGGCGAGCTGGAAGGGGATCAAGAACGGCGACATGGTGACCATCTCCTCCGAGCGGGGGCATATCCAGGCCCGGGCGCTGGTAACCTCGCGCATCAAGCCGTTGCGCATCGGCGGGCGGATGGTGGAACAGGTGGGACTCCCCTGGCACTTCGGCTTCGCCGGACTGGCCACCGGGGACAGCGCCAACGTGCTGACCGCGGCGGTCGGCTGCGCCAACACCACGATCCCCGAATACAAGGCATTTCTGTGCAACATCGAGAAAGGGGGGATTGAGGCATGAGCGGCCGCAAGGACTTTTCCCAGGATATGGCGTTTCTCATCGACATGACCAAATGTACCGGCTGCCGGGGCTGCCAGGTCGCCTGCAAGCAGTGGAACCAGCTGCCGGCGGAGGAGACGACCTTCTTCACCGGCGAGGGCTACCAGAATCCACCGGCGATGAGCGAACACACCTTTACCCGCATCAAGTTCCGCGACTACCAGAAAAACGGGCAGAACGAGTTCGCCTTCTACAAAGAGATGTGCATGCACTGCAACGAGCCGGCCTGCGCCTCGGTCTGCCCGGTCGGCGCCTTCGAGAAGACCCCGGAAGGGCCGGTCGTCTACCATTCGGAGCGCTGCATCGGCTGCCGCTTCTGCATGATCGCCTGCCCCTTCGGCGTGCCCAAGTACGAGTGGAGCAAGGCCTTTCCCCTGGTGCGCAAGTGCACCGGCTGCTACAGCCGGGTCAAGGAAGGGCTGGAACCGGCCTGCGCCACCGCCTGCCCGACGGCGATCAGCTATGGCCCCCGGGGCGAGATGATCAAGGAAGCGGAGCGGCGTATCACCGCCCATCCCGACAAATACCTGCCCAAGGTCTATGGCAAGGAGGAAGCGGGCGGCACCGGGGTCATCTACCTCACCGCCCTCCCCTTCGACGAGCTTGGCTTCAAGCCGGTGACGATGCGGGCACTCCCCTCTTACACCTGGCAGGCGCTGCGCCTGGTCCCCGGCATCTTCATCGGCGTCGGCGGTACCCTCTCGGCCATCACCTGGTTCCAGCACCGCAAGGAACGCATCCGCAAGGCCCAGGAAGAGGCCCAGGGGACGGCCCCGACGGCGACCGAAGATTCCGCGAACGAGCATAAGGAGAACCCGAAATGACCCCGGCCAGAGTGATTCTCAACGAAATACAGGGCTATCATCGCTTCATCAAATTCCTGATCTTCCTGGTCTTTCTGGCGGCCGTCGGTTCGGCGATCCGCTTCATTTTCGGCCTGGGAGCGACCACCAATCTCAACGACACCTATCCCTGGGGGCTGTGGATCTCCTTCGACGTCGTCACCGCCGTGCCGCTGGCGGCGGGGGCCTTCACCATCGGCGTGGTCGCCCACGTCTTCCACATCCGCAAGCTCGAACCGCTGGTGCGGCCGGCGATCGTCACCGGTTTTCTCGGCTATTCGCTGGTCTGCGTCGGGCTGATGCTCGACCTCGGCCAGCCGCACCGGGGGATTTACGTCCTCTTCCCCTGGAACTGGAACGTCCATTCGCCCATGTTCGAAGTCTCCATGTGCGTCATGGCCTACACCACCGTCCTCTTCCTGGAGTTTCTCCATCCGGTGTCGGAGCGCTTCGGCTGGCACATCCCCCTGCGGCTGCTGCGTAACCTGCAACTGCCCTTCGCCATCCTGGCGGCGATGATCTCGACGTTGCACCAGTCGACCCTCGGCACCTTCTTCCTCATCGCCGTCGACAAGCTCCACCCCCTCTGGTACAACCCGCTGCTCCCCTTGCAGTTCTGGCTCTCGGCGATCTTCACCGGGCTTGCCATCGTCATTCTCGAAGCGAGCCTGGTCCACCGCTACATGGGTCAGCCGGACGAATCGGACCTGCTCGCCACCCTGACTCGGATCATCCCCTGGGTCATGGGTGCCTACATGCTGGTCAAGCTCTATGCCCTGCTCGTTCTGGCCGAAGGCCCCTTCTTCGACCGGCCGGTGCTCACCACCCTCTTCATCGCCGAGATCGTCATCGGCCTGCTGCTCCCCTTCTGGATGTTCCTGCAACACCGCATCCGTTCCGACAAAGGCATGCAGCTGCGGGCCGCCGGACTGGTGATCTTCGGTCTGATTCTCAACCGTTTCAACGTCTCGATGTTCGGCATGATTCTGCCGGGACAGGAGATCTACGCCCCGAACTTTCTCGAATCGATGGTCACGGTCGGCATCATCGCCGCCCACATCCTCTTCTTCGTGCTGATCGCCAAATACTTCCCGGTCTTCGAACACCACCCGGAGACGGTCGACTACACCATCCCCGACCGCTTTCGCAAGATCGAAGGGGCGCAGGCCGAAGCCAAGGCGGCCTCCCACGGCGGCTAGACGTCACTTTCCCCTCCCCCAGACCGGGGGAGGGGATAAATGAACCGAGGATCAGACCATGGAACACGCCAACCAACGTCCCGTTCACTTCTATAAAAACGGCGCCCTGACCGGCGACGCCCGGCCGGTGGCGCAGGAATTTCCCGTGCGCCTGACGGTCAATGGGCGCGAACTGGCGACCCTGATCGCCTCTCCCCATCAGCTCAATTTTCTGGTGGCCGGGTTTCTCCGGAACCAGGGTTTTGTCGAGGTCCTCGACGACATTCTTCAACTCGGCGTCTGCGCCGAGTTCGGCGCCGCTCAGGTGCGCTTGAGGGGGGAGATTCCCGAGCGCCTCCAGCCGACCCTCACCTCCGGTTGCGGCACGGGCATCTCCTTCAATCTGCAGACGGGCTCCGCCACCCTGCCCCGTCCGGCCGCGAACCGGCAACGGGTCACCCCGGCGGCGATTTTCACCCTGATGCGCGAGCTGCAACAGCGGGCCGAGCAGTATCGCAGCCACGGCGGCATTCACTCGGCGGCGGTGGGGGACGGCGAAAAACTGCTCCTCTACGCCGAGGACCTGGGGCGGCACAACACCCTCGACCGCATCGCCGGCGAGGCGCTCTTCAAGGGGATCGACCTGGCCGGCAAGCTGCTCGTCACCTCGGGCCGGGTTTCCACCGAAATGGTCGCCAAGGCCGCGCGCCTCGGCATTCCCTTGATCGCCTCACGCACCTCGCCGACGGACATGGCGATCCGCATGAGCGAAGAGTTGGGCATCACCCTCATCGGCTATCTGCGCGGGGAGAGCTTCGAGGTCTACAGCCGGCCGGAAGGGCTCGCCGCGCCGAGGCGGAAAGCGAAGATCGCCGGGGTCAGCGCCGTCATTCTCGCCGGCGGCGAATCGCGGCGCATGGGCAGCGACAAATCGCTCCTCCCCTGGCATGGCGGGCGCTTCATCGAGCACATCCACCGACTGCTGGACGAGCTCTTCGACGAGGTCATCATCGTCACCAACTCGCCGGGACTCTACGACTCCATCCCCTGTCGCAAGGAGCCGGACATCTACTACAAGCAGGGCTCTCTGGCCGGGATCCATTCGGGGCTCTGCCATGCCCGCAACGAACGGATTTTCGTCGTCGCCTGCGACATGCCCTTTCTCTCCGAGGAAGTGATCCGCGCCCTCTGCGCCTGCGACCGGCAAGCCGAGGTCGTCATCCCCCGCAGCGAATGGGGGCTGGAGCCGCTGCATGCCTGCTATGCCAAATCCTGCCTGCCCGCCATCGAAGCGGTGCTCGATGCCGGCAAGAAGCGCATTGTCGGCTTCTTCCCCGAGGTCCGGGTGGTTGAAGTGGCGGCGGCGGAACTCAAGAAAATCGACCCGGAAGGCCTCTCCTTCCGCAACATCAACACCCCGGAGGAATACTTCGCCCTGCGCGACCAGGCCCTGGCCAGCACGGAAACAGCAGTCAGCGGGAAATTCGCCGCAAGGAGCTAGGCAAAATCCGCAAAGATCTTTATACTGACGACTTCTCCGAATCGCAGGGCCTACCGGGAACGGCCCCACGGCCTGCGATCCATGGGTTCGGCTGGAAACGGCCGGGCCTCCCGTTTGGAAAGGAGACCCTCGGTTGACCGACGCCCGGCGTCGGACCAGAGGCCCTTTCCCTGTGGGAAGGGCTTTTTTCATCCTTCAACCAGGGAGACACCCACCATGCACCAATTCCGTATCGTCCTCACCCTCTTTCTGTTCATCTCTCTCCTTGTCGCCCCGGCCTGGGCCGAGGAACGCCTGCGCCTGGCGACCACCACTTCCACCGAGAACTCCGGACTGCTCGCCGCCATCCTTCCCCCTTTTGAAAAAGCCCAGAACTGCAAGGTCGACGTCATCGCCGTCGGCACCGGCAAGGCCATCAAACTCGGCGAGGCCGGCGATGTGGATGTGGTCATGGTGCACGACCAGGCCAACGAGGAGAAGTTCGTCGCCGCCGGTTTCGGTGTCGAGCGCAAGGATCTCATGTACAACGACTTCGTGCTGCTCGGCCCGATCAGCGACCCGGCCGGGGTGCTCGGCAACGCCGACATCGCCGAGGCGCTGAAGAAGATCGCCACAAGCGGCGCGCCCTTCGTCTCGCGCGGCGACCTGTCGGGCACCCACAGCAAGGAGAAAGAACTGTGGCAGGCGGCGGGTGTCGCACCGGCCGGCGCCTGGTATCTGGAGGCGGGCCTGGGCATGGGCGAGGTCATTACCATGGCCGGAGAGCGCCAGGGCTACACCCTCTCCGACCGCGGCACCTGGATCGCCTTCGCCGCCAAGAACGATCTGCGTATCGTCGCCGAGGGGGACAAGCGGCTCTTCAACCCTTACGGCGTGATCGTCGTCAATCCCGAGCGCCATCCCCACGTCAAGGTAAAACTGGCCGAGGCCTTCGTCGACTTTCTCCTATCGGAGGAAGGTCAGAAGCTGATCTCCGGCTTCACCGTCAACGGCCAACAGCTCTTCTTCACCTACTGAGACTGAGGCAGCGTGTACTTTCTCGGCGACTCCCTGGGCACGGCCCTGGCCCTGCTGCTCAGTCTGGACAGGGAGGTCCTGACCACGGTCTGGACCTCCCTGTCCGTCTCCCTCGGGGCGATTCTCGCCGCCATGGTTGTCGCCGTCCCCCTGGGTGGAGTTATCGCCCTGCGGGAATTTCCCGGCAAGCGCCTGACCCTGACCCTGCTCAACACCCTGATGGCGATGCCGACGGTCGTCGTCGGCCTGCTCATCTACGGCCTGCTCAGCCGCCAAGGACCCTTCGGCGAGCACGGGCTGCTCTTCACCCCGGCGGCGATGATGCTCGGCCAGATCGTCCTGGCGGTGCCCATCGTCGCTCACTACACGGTGGCGGCGGTGGCCGGGGCCGACCCGCGCATCCTCCCCACCGCCCTCACCCTGGGGGCGGGACCGCTGCGAGCCATGCTCCAGATTTTCGTAGAGGTGCGTTTCGGCCTGGTGGCGGCGGTCGTCGCCGGTTTCGGCCGGATTATCGCCGAGGTCGGGGTGGCGATGATGCTCGGCGGCAACATTCGCGGCTATACCCGCACCATGACCACCGCCATCGCCCTGGAGACAAGCAAGGGAGAGTTCGCCTTCGCCCTCGCCCTCGGCCTGGTGCTGATGACCGTGGCGCTTTTGGTCAATCTTTTTCTCAATCTGCTGCAGCAGAGGTAACGCATGACGCCCCTCTATGAACTGAGCGACATCGAACATCACCGGGAGGGCCGCACGGTCCTCGCCATCGACCGGCTGGAACTTCTGCCGGGGCGCTTTTACGCCCTGACCGGGGCCAATGGCGCGGGCAAGAGCACCCTGTTGCACCTGCTCGCCCTCCTCGACCGGCCGAGCCGGGGGGAGTTGCGCATCGACGGTCAAAGCTTGCCGGGAAGCAACCGCCACCTCTACCGGCTGCGGCGGGAGATCACCCTGGTTCACCAGGCCGTCTTTCTCCTTTCGGGGTCGGTGGCGGACAATCTCGCCTTCGGCCTCAAACTGCGGGGGCTGTCCCGCCGCGAGCGGAACCGGCGCGCCCTCTGGGCCTTGCAGACCGTCGGCCTCGGGGATTTCGGCGAGCGGCGGGCGAACCGGCTCTCCGGCGGCGAAAGCCGGCGCGTCGCCCTGGCCCGGGCGCTGGCCCTCAAGCCCCGGGTGCTGCTCCTCGACGAACCGACCACCGGCCTCGACGAATCGAGCGCGGCGGCTTTCGAGGGTCTGCTCGCCGGCTTGCGCGACCAGGGGCTGTCGCTGGTCATGGCCAGCCATGACCGCGCCCTGGTGCAACGCCTGGGAGCCGAGGAAATTCGCCTCGCCGAGGGGCGGATTCTCGGCCGCCCCCTTGCCGGTTCAACCCAACACCGACTGGCTGTCGCCGGGAGTTCCCTATGCCTCAATCCTTCGAAAATGCCCGAGCGCTGATCCTCGCCCACATCGCCCCTCTGACCGGGGAGACCGTGCCCCTGCTCGATGCCGTGGGACGGGTGCTGGAACGGGAGTTTGCCGCGCCCTACGATCTGCCCCGCTTCGCCAACTCGGCCATGGACGGCTACGCCCTGCGCGCCGCCGACGCCCGCCCCGGAGCGCGGCTGCGGGTGACCGGCTACATCCCCGCCGGCGGTCGCGCCGAACCGGCGGTGGCAGTCGGCTGCGCGGTGCGCATCATGACCGGCGCGCCGATTCCTCCCGGCGGCGACACGGTCATCCCCGTCGAGGAGACGGACGGCGGCCTCGCCGAAGTCGTCCTGCAAGGATCGGCCACGCCGGGGGATCATATCCGCCGCCGGGGGGAGGATATTTCCACCGGAAGCCTCGTCCTAGCCGCCGGCACCCTGCTGCGCCCGGCGGAGATCAGCCTGCTCGCCAGCTGCGGCCGCACCCGGGTGAGCGTCCACCGGCGGCCGAAGGTAGCGATCCTCTCCACCGGCGACGAACTGGTGGAACCGGGAACCGAGCTGTCGCCGGAAACCATCGTCGACAGCAATTCCTGGGCGCTCGCCGCCGCCGTCCGCGAAGTCGGCGCCGAACCGGCCCTGCTCGGGATCGCCCGGGACAACCACGCCAGCCTGCGGGAGAAACTGCGCCTGGGCCTCACCGCCGACGCCCTCATCACCTCGGCCGGGGTCTCCGCCGGCGATCGCGACCTGGTCCGCGAGGTGCTGGAAGAGTTGGGGGTCAGGCCGCTTTTCTGGAAGATCGACATCAAACCGGGGCGCCCCACCGCCTTCGGCCTGGCCGGAAAGATACCGGTCTTCTCCCTCCCCGGCAATCCCGTCTCCAGCCTGCTGACCTTCGATACCTTCGTGCGTCCGGCGCTGCTGAAAATGCTCGGGCACCGCCAGGTGCTGCGGCCGCTGTTGCAGGCGACCCTGCAAGCGCCGGTCGCCAAGAAGGCCGGACGGGTGCATTTTCTGCGGGTGCGGGTCGGCCGCGTCAACGGCCACTTGACAGCGATCAGCGCCGGGGACCAGAATACCGGTATCCTCAGCACCCTGCTGCACGCCAACGGCGTCGCCGTCCTCCCCGCCGAGCGGGAGAACTTCGCCGCCGGAGAGACCGTCGACATCCACCTTTTCGAGCCGGAACTCGCCCCGGCCGAAGCCTGAACCCTAGCCTGGAGCTTTCATGAAGCACAAAGCCATCTCCTTCGTCGCCAAATCGGGAACCGGCAAGACCACCCTGCTGGAAAAAGTCATCGCAGAGCTTAAAGTCCGCGGCTACCGGGTCGGCGTCATCAAGCACGACGCCCACCAGTTCGACATCGACCATCCCGGCAAGGACAGCCATCGCCTCACCGCCGCCGGCGCCGACACCATGCTCATCAGTTCCCCGGCCAAGCTGGCGCTGGTCAAGCAGCACGCCGCCTCGCCCCCCCTGGAAGAACTGCTCGACACCTATTTCAGCGATGTCGATCTGATCGTCACCGAAGGTTTCAAAAAGAGCGGCCTGCCGAAGATCGAAATCCACCGCCAGGAACGCAGCGCCACTCTCATCTGCCGAGGCGAGGAAAACGACCCGACCCTGGTCGCGGTCGCCAGCGACGAACCGCTGGAACTCGACGTCCCGGTCCTCGATCTCAATGACGCTGCGGCCATCGTTAATTTTGTTATTAAGGAGTTAAGGCTGAAGGCTGAAGACTGAAGCCAAACCACTGACCCCCTTTATCCTTTTTCCTTTAGCCTTTTTCCTCCCTAAGGAGCCCCCCATGTTCGGACTTGGAACCCAGGAAATGCTCATCATTCTCGTGCTGGTGCTGATCGTCTTCGGCGCCGGGAAACTTCCCCAGGTGGGCAGCGCCCTCGGCAGCGGCCTGCGCAACTTCAAAAAAGGGATGAAGGACGACATCGAAATCGAGGAAGCCCGGATCGTTGAGGAGACCAAACCTCCGAAAATTTAAAAAGGATGGCAGCAGAGCTTGAACAACAAGGGCCACCCCGATTTGGGGTGGCTCTTGTTGTTTGCGGAGATTTCCGGGATGTCTTACTTAACGATAGTCACCGTACAGCGCGCCTCAGCGGCGACCTGATGGGAAACAGAACCGAGCAACCACTCGGCGATGCGAGTGCGTCCGCGATTGCCGAGAACGATCATGTCGACGCCACTCTGTTCGGCATAGTCGACGACCGTCTCGGCGGCATGACCGACCACGCAATCCGTGACGATCTCCACCCCAAACGCGGCGGCCTTGGCCTTGAGCGCCTCCTGGGCGGCTTCGAGCTTGGTTCGGGAGGCATTGATGATCGGTTCGAGATCCATCGAGACATCAATCAGATCCGGCACCTGCACCACCGACAGCACGACAATCCCACTCCCTTCCCGGCTGCGGGCAAAATCCAAGGCCAGATCAAAGGCTTTGTGCGACGCGGGGGAATCGTCAAAGGCCACAAGAATTTTCCGGTTTGGTTCGTCCATGATGTCCTCCCTGTTCAAATCCGGATATCGGGGATATTTTTCCCCAGCATAGTCGGGTTCCCCCCCCTGTCAATCCAACCTGCCGAGGTTTTTTCCGCCCCCCATCTGACTGTTTTTTTGGCAGCGCCCCCCTTCCGCGCCTGTTCCAGCAGCAGCCGCAGTCAGTTCAGCGGCCCTCATAAAGGCCACTACATTGCGGCAAATCACTGAATTTACAAGACATTTCCTCCTGTCAAGCGAGGATGAAAGGTTGGCCTGCTCTCTGCAAAAGGGGAAGTCAACCTGTCTTCCCCACCCTCGAAAGGAGACCGCCATGTCCGTCGCCCGCGAGAACACCCCTCTGATTCCCATCGAAGAAGCGGCACGCGCCCTGCACACCACCTCGATCAGCGTCTATATGCACATCAAGCGCAAGCTCATCGTCGGCCGCGAAGTTGGCGAACGCTGGTTCGTCGACGCCGAAAGCCTCACCGGCTTTCTCGCCCGGCACGGCGGCAAAGACCCGGTTCCAGTTCACCATGCCTGCCGCGGCTGTGGCGGCTCGTGCGGATAGACCATGGGCCTCGCCATCAAACCATCGGATCTGCAATACCGCTATCCCCGCAAGAAGGAGACCCGCGAGCTGTCCAAATTCGCCGGGCTGCCCGACCCCACCCCCTTCGACCGGGACGATCTCTACGAGATCATCCCCATGTTCGAGAAGGTGATGGACGAACTCGGCAGCGACGACGGCACGGTGCTGCACCGCCTCGAAGAACTTCTCAACCACGACCTGCCCCGCTGCATCGCCACCCGCGAAGAGGTCTTTCGCTGTCTGCTCGAAACGATGCGCGGTATTCTGGGGATGGCGCGGTGAGGGAGACTATCGGCGACCTGTGGGATTACCTCGGGCAAGCGCCGATCTGCGTCACCACCGGCGCCCTGGTCTCCCCCCGAGGGGAATGTATCATGCTCCGGGGATGCGCTCGCCAGGCGCGGGATCGCTTTCCGGAGCTGCCCCGACAACTCGGACAACTCCTCCGGCAAGGGGGCAACCAGGTTTACGAACTGGCGCACGGACTGGTCAGTTTTCCGGTGGAAGACTCACCATTCGAGGTTCCTGGCCTCGGCCGGATCGAGCGGTCCTGCGCCGAATTGCTGACCCTGGCCGATGCCCGTGGCTGGTCGCGCGTGGTGGTGCCCCGCCCCGGTTGCGGGGGCGGCGGTCTGCAATGGCAAGAAGTCCGACCGATTCTGAATAAATATTTCGATGAACGTTTTTGGGTCATCCACTCTTCCTAGTCCGTAGGATGCGGTGAGCGAAAAGGAACCGCATCAACCGGGGTCGCCCATTACAAAGCTACTATTGCGGCAAAACACAGAAAAATAGACCAGATCAATTTTACGATCCGCTCCACTTTCCCTGCCCATACTCGCTTCCTTCTCGATCCCCATCCGCGTTCATATCATATTGCCCCCCCTCACCCCCAAAAGACGCTCAGATGGCAATTTCACAGCAGCGGCCGCAGGTTGCCGAGATCGACGTCGACAAGGCCGTCGAGTTGACGAAGGATGGCGCACAGTTCTTCGTGTTCGGGGTGGTCGGGAAGATGCACGGCGCGGCGGGCGAATTCGGCGCGGTCGAAGGTTCCCCAGTTGACCAGGCGGCTGAAATAGACGGCAGCGCCGTAACGGCGGGCCAGGTCGACGAAGGCGGGGAGCTCCCGGTAGTTGTTGCGCTGGATGACGCAACTGAACTTGAGAGGGATGGCAAGGGTGGCGATGAAGTCGAGGTTGCGCAGCAGACGGTCGAAATCGCCGCCCCGGCGGTTTTCGGTATAGGTCTCGGCGGTCGCGGCATCGATGGAAATTTCCGCCGCCGTGACCAGCGGCTGCAGGTGGGCGAGTCCCGCCCAGGCGGCCGCGTCCCAGAGCTGACCGTTGGTGTGCAGGCCCACCCGACGCAGGTGCGGCCAGCTGCGCCGGGTGATCGCGGTCAGCAGCTCCCGGTAGCCGGGACTGCCGAAAGGATCGCCGTAACCGGAAACGATCAGTTCCTCGGCGTGAGGCGCGGCCTGCTCGACGATGCGTCGGGCGAGGAGATCGACCCGCTCCCGCCCGGCGGCATCGAGGAAGACCGGCGAGCGGCGGCAAGACGGGCAGCTCAGGTTGCAGCGGGGATCGAAACAGAGGTTGAGGATTTTCGGACCGAAGGGGAGTTGGACCTGGCCCCGTTCCAGGGCGGCGCGCAGCTCCGGGTCGGCGACTTCGGCCAGGGCCATGACCGGCGGGGCGACGGAAGCCAGACGCGGGCAGCGCTTGCGGCTGCAATTATGAAAGGTGCCGTTGAGGATGTTGCGGCGCAGACCCCGCGCGGCGGGGCCGTTCCAGATTTCCGCCAGGGATTGTTCGAACAGGTTCCCGATGGGGGTCTTCAGCCAAGCCGGACAGCAGCCGAAGACCGACCCATCGGGATGGATTTCGCACCAGATGAAGGGATGGGCGCAGATCCGCCGCGCGGCTGGTTCCATCCCCGCCTTCATCAATCGGCCTTGAGCGTGGTGTAAAGGACCGATTCACCGCGCTGTACCAGCAGACGCAGCGTATCCCCCTTCTTCACCTTACCCACGGCGGACTTGAAAGCCGCGACATTCGGGGTCGCCTTGCCGTTGACTTCGAGAATCACGTCGCCGCGCCGCAGCTGGCTGACGGCCGCCGAGCCGTTGGGATCGATGGCATTGATCAGCACCCCATCGGTCCCCTGGAGGCCGAGGCGCGCCGCCAGTTCCGGGGAGATATTGGAGAGGGACAGACCGAGCTGTCCCGGCTCGCCGTCTTCTTCCCCCTCTACCACCGCGCTTTGGCCATCCTCCAGCTTGGCGATCTTGACCTTCAGGGTCTTTTCCTTGCCGTCACGGAGAATGCCGAGCTCGACCGTCTTGTTTACCGGCGTCGCCGCCACCAGCCGGGGAAGATCCTTGGTTTCGTTCACTTCCGAGCCGTCGTAGCGGACGATGATGTCGCCGCGCTTGACCCCGGCCCGCCCGGCCGGCGAATCGGCGGTGACTTCGGCGACGAGCGCCCCCTTGGCCTCCTCGAGATCGAAGGAGTCGGCCAGTTCTTCAGTCATCGGCTGCACGCTGACGCCCAGCCAGCCCCGGGTGACATGACCGGTTTCCTTGAGCTGATCAAGAATGTCCTTGGCGGCGTTCACCGGGGTGGCGAAACCGATTCCCTGGCCGCCGGCGATGATCGCGGTGTTGATGCCGACGACCTGGCCGTCGCTGTTGAAGAGCGGGCCGCCGGAATTGCCGGGGTTGATCGAGGCGTCGGTCTGGATGAAGTCGTCGTAAGGCCCGGCACCGATCACCCGCCCCTTGGCCGAGACGATTCCAGCGGTCACCGTCTGTTCCAGGCCGAAAGGGTTACCGATGGCCATCACCCACTCGCCGACCTCCAGCTTGTCGCTATCCCCCAGCGCCGCCACCGGCAGGGCTTCCTTGGTCTCGATCTTGAGCAGCGCCAGGTCGAGCTTTTCATCCTGCCCCTTGATGGTCGCGTCGAAGGTGCGGCCGTCGGAGAGCTTGACCGTCACCGTGTCGGCGCCGTTGACGACATGGTCGTTGGTCATGATGTAGCCGTCCTTGGAGATGATGAAGCCCGAACCGAGAGCCTGTTTCTGGCTGGGACCCTGCGGCATCCCCTCGAAGAAGCGATTGAAGAAATCGTCGAAAAAGTCGTTGTGCGGGTTGAAAGGACTGCGCGGCTGCATCGGCCGCCGCTGCTGCTGCTTGGCCTTTTGCGCGGTGCTGATGTTGACCACCGCCGGTTTCAGTTCCTTGGCGAGCACGACGAAATCGGGGGGAGCCGCGGCCAGCCCGGAAAAGGGCAGACTCAGCAGCAGGGACAAGAGCAGGATGATGAAATGTGCCGGACGATGTTTCATGGGTTCCTCCGTGGTGCGTGGTTGGATGTGCGGCTATCCGCTCGTTTCCGGAAAATTGAGAATCACCCTCAGCCCCGGTTCGTTGTCTTCGAGCCGGATGCGGGCGTTGTGCAGCTGCGCCACCGCCGCCACCAGCGCCAGGCCGAGGCCGTTACCGGGGGTGGAGCGGCTTTCTTCCAGCCGATAGAAGCGCTGCAAGACCTTGTCCCGGGCTTCCGGCGGGATGCCCGGCCCGTTATCGGCCACGATCACTCGCGTTCCGCTCAGGGCCACCCAGATGCGTCCCTGGGGCGGGGTGTACTTGATGGCGTTGTCGAGCAAATTGGCGAAGGCCTGAAAGAGCAGGTCACGGTCCCCGCGCAGCTTCGGGGCGGAAAGCAGATGGGTCTCGATGTGCTGCTCTTTCTCGTCGGCCAGCGGTTCGTAGAATTCGATGACGTCCCGCAGCAGCTCGGCCGGATCGACCTCCTGAAAACCGGCGCGGCGGCTTCCCGATTCGACCTGGCCGATACGCAAAAGCGCCTTGAAGGTGGTCAGCAGGCCATCGGCTTCGGACACCGCCCGTTCGAGCAGCTCACGATTGTGCTCCTCCTGGGTCTGGCCGCGCAGCGTCTCCAGCAGATTACGCAGGCGCGCCAGGGGCGTGCGCAGATCGTGGGCGATGTTGTCGGAGACCTGGCGCACCCCGGCCATCAGGGCCTCGATCCGGTCGAGCATGTCGTTGAGATTGCCCGCCAGCTGATCGAAATCGTCCTGGGCGCCGCTCACGGGAATGCGCCGGGAGAGATCGCCGGTGATGATCTCGCGGCAGGTGTCGTTGATGCTCTCGACTCGGCGCAGAAAGCCCCGGCTGAGCAGGGCGCCGCCGACCAGGGCGAGAACGGCGGTGAGGGCCAGCCCCCAGGCCAGGGTCGAGACGATCAGCTGCTGGATCTTCTCCAGCTCGTGCACATCCCGCCCGACCAGCAGATTCAATCCCCCTTCCAGCTTGAACAGCCGCGCCCGGGCCACGTGCCCCTTCTTCGCGGCGCCCCGGTCCTCTTCCAGGCGAAAACTCAGCCAGCTGGCCCGAGGTTCCTCCCCCTGCGGCCAACGGCTCAGATTGCCGAGGAGCGGATGCAGGCGGCGGTCGGCGAGCAGATAGATCACCGGGCCGTTCGGCTCCCGAGCCATGCGCTCGGAGATCAGCGCGGTCAGTCCCGGCAGGCCGGTGCGGTCGTAGCGTTCCGCCAGCCCCACCACCTCGGCCTCGATGGCGGCGTCGGTCTGGCGTACCATGTAGCCCGCCGTCGACCAGTGGATGAAGCCGAGCAGCAGCAGCACCGAAGTGCCGAAGAGGGCCATGTAGAGCACGGCCAGGCGGAAGGTGCTGCTCGCCAGCAGCCTAGGCTTCGGCACGGAGCACGTATCCCGCGCCGCGCACGGTGTGCAGCAGCGGTCCTTCGAAATCTTTGTCGATCTTGCTCCGCAACCGGCTGATGTGCACGTCGATGACGTTGGTCTGCGGATCGAAATGATAATCCCAGACACTCTCCAGCAGCATGGTGCGGGTCACCACCTGGCCACTGTGCCGCAGCAGGTATTCGAGCAGGCGAAACTCCCGGGGTTGCAGTTCGATGTTGCGCCCGGCGCGGCGCACCGTGCGGGTCAGCAGATCCATCTCCAGGTCGGCGACCTTGAGCAGCGTGCGCGGGGCCTGCTCCCCCTCCCCCCGGCGGATCAGAGCTTCGAGGCGGGCGAGCAGTTCGGAAAAGGCGAAGGGCTTGACCAGATAGTCGTCGCCGCCGGCGCGCAACCCTTCGACCCGGTCGTCGACCTCGCCGAGGGCGCTAAGAAAGAGCGCCGGGGTCTTCCTGCCCGCCGCCCGCAGGGAACGGATCAGGGCCAGGCCGTCGAGCCCCGGCAGCATGCGGTCGACCACCAGGGCGTCGAAATCCTCTTCCAGCGCCCGAAAGAGCCCGTCCTTTCCGTCGCCGACGCGCTCGGCGCGATGGCCGCTCTCGCTGAGGCCCTTGACCAGATAAGCCGCCGTCTCGGCGTCGTCTTCGATAATCAGAATACGCATGATTCCTCGTTTTCATCCAAGATAGGCATTGGTCATTGTAGCCGCAAGGGGACCAACGAGCAACCGCGGGGCACCGCGAAGCTTGCTGACCTGGGATCATTCTACGCATCCCCCGTTACCGGGAGTTTGCCGGAAGATTACAATTTGGAAAGGTTGCTGAGAAGGCGAAGCGGGAGGGGATGGCGGTGGGAATTATCACCGCCCCCGCGCTGATTCAACGCGGGGGCGGCGTTTTGCCACGGGGATTTTACAGGTCGGCGATCTTCAGGACAATTTTGCCGAAATGCTTGTCTTCTTCCATCATGCGATGGGCCGCGGCCACCTCGTCGATGGGGAAGACCTTCTCGATGATCGGCACGATCGACCGGTCGGCGAAGCTGGGCAGGGCGCGCTTGATGAACTCGGCGATGATCTCCCCTTTTTCCGAAACCGGCCGACTGCGCAGCACCGAGCCGATGATCTGCTGACGCTTGACCATCATCAGGGCGAGGTTGAGCTCGGCCTTGATCCCGGAGATGACGCCGATGACCACCAGCTTCCCCTTGTAGCCAAGGGAATTCATGTTCGGGGCCAGATACTTGGCGCCGACGTGATCGAGAATCAGATCGACCCCCTTCTTGCTGGTGAACTCCTTGACCGCGTCGGAGAAGTCCGGGGTGATGGTGTAATCGATAACGAGATCGGCGCCGAGTTGCTTGACCCGCTCCAGTTTGCTCGGATGGGCGGTGACGATCTTCTTCACCTGCGGGGTCAGGGCGTTGGCCAGTTGCAGGGCCGCCGTGTTGACCCCACCGCCGCCGCCGTGAAGGATGGCAGTCTGGCCGTTTTTCAGCTCGCCGATCATGAAGACGTTGAGAAAGGCGGTGATGTACGATTCGCAAACGCAGGCCGCTTCCTCGAAGCTCATCGACGACGGCATCGGCATGACGTGATTGGCGTAGGCCACCGCGTATTCGGCGTAACCGCCGCCGCCAACCAGAGCCAGCACCCGGTCGCCCGGCTTCCACTCGCTCACCGCCGAGCCGACCGACTCGATGATGCCGGAAACCTCCAGACCGAGGATTTCCGAATCGCCGGGGGGGGCCGGATACTTCCCTTCCCGCTGCACCAGGTCGGGGCGGTTGATCGACGTCGCCGCGACCTTGATCAGAACTTCATTCTCCTTCGGCGTCGGTTTGGGCACTTCATCGACCCGCATCACTTCGACGCCGCCAAAACCATCCATCACCACTGCGCGCATAAACTCTCTCCTTGTAAAATGTAAGTGCGGAAAAACCGCCGAATGGGGTTTCCTGGCAAATAAAACAACGTATCGATTATAGGGAATTCAGAATCGGTTGCAAGGAGAAAGAGGACGGTCCCCGTGATGGTTTGTCCGGGGCGTGCCTATCGAACATTGCCTAAGTTATACAAATCGATTAATGTTTAAGGGTAACTTTTTTCACGGAGGGAAGGATGCCTATTACCAGCAAGGATATCGTGCCGCTCAAGGAAATGCGGGCACGGCTGACCGAACTGGCCGAAGACGCCTGTGCCGGTCGCGAGAAAATCATCACCCGCAATGGCAAGGCCTATGTGGCCCTGATCGATGCCCGGCGCCTCGATTACTATCATCGGCTGGAACGGGAGAATATTCACCTGGGGTTGCTGGATGAGGCGGCGCGGGGGTGGGACGATGTGGAGGCGGGCAATCTGCTGACGGTGGCCGAGCTCAAGAGCCGGTACGGACGGGACCGGTGACCCCGGCAACCCTGCGCGTCACCGGCAATTTTTCGCGCAATCTCGACGGCATCGAAGCCTTTCTGCGCGAGGTCGACGCCACCCAAGTCTTTGCCGAACTGCTCGACGACCTCTTTGCCGAAGTCTTCCCGGCCCTTGAGCGCTTCCCCGAGATGGGCGCCGATTTCTTTCACCATCCGCCGACCTGCCGCGAAACCCAAGTCCGAACCCAACAGCTGCGCCGCCGCCTGGGTCCGGAGACCAGCCTGCGCGAAGTGCTTCGCGGCGACTACCTGCTCCTCTACGCCCATCGCGAACGGGACATCTTCCTGCTCGCCATCCGCCACCACCGCCAGCTCTCCTTCGATCTCTCCGGACACTGGCCGGACTGAAGGGAAGCCAAAGGACGGTCATACCTCCAGAAACGCCGAGTGCAAATCCCCCAGCCCCACCACCAGGATGCGGTCGAGAAGCTTCGGCGCATCGCCGAGAACGGCGAAAATTTCGTTGGTCATCAGGCCGGCGATAATCGCCGCGCCATCCGGGGTCACCGGCAACGAGCCCGGCGGCTGCGCCAGCCCGGCGAAAATCCGCGCCAGCGGCTGGGAGGCGCCGACCTTGAGGGTGAGTACCTGCCCCTGCTCCCCCTGCACGGCACCGTGAACGAACCAGACGCCGACCGGCGCGGCCCGATGCAGGGCGAAGCGGCTCGGCCAGTTGTCGAGGCAATCGGCCACGACCTCGATACCGGCCGGAAGGGCAAACGCCTCGTCGATGCGCCCGGTCAGGGGGATGACTTCCACCGTCGAGTTGATCGCCGCCAGCCGTTCAGCGGCCACGGAGAGCTTCGCCCGGCCGATGTCCCCCTCGCCGTACAGGGTCTGCCGGTTGAGATCGGGCCAGTCGACCCTGCCGTCGTCGACCAGATAGAGGCGGCCGACCCCGGCGCGGGCGAGCAGTTGGGCGACGGTGGCGCCGAGTCCGCCGACGCCGCCGACCAGCACCGTGCTGCGGGCGAGGCGCCGCTGACGCTGCTCCCCCCATACCGGCAACTGCCGGGCGTAGCGCTGCGAAGGGTTGCCGCTCATCCCCCCGCCCCCGGCGGAAAGAGGGCGACGGTCGCGCCGTCGGGGATCAGCGTTTGCAAGCCGTCGAGATGGTGGATGTTGTGGCGATCGACCAGAATGATGGTGCCAGGGATGAGCGTGCCGTCGGCGTTGAGCAGCTTATCGAGAAAGGGAGTGGGAATTTCGGCCTGGACCCGGGTCAGCAGTTGCCGCACGTCGAGTCCCGGCGTCCAGGGGAGCACCAGGGTTTCGCGCTTGAGCAGCAGCCGCAGCAGGCTGTAGAAGCTGACCTGAACCACGGCCTTACCAGTCCCGGACCAATCCGGCGTAGCGGTTGGTGCCGGAAAGGTGGGCGGCTTCGGGGAGGGGGGCGCGGGATTTTATCAGATGATAGTAGACCCCGGCGTCGTTACTTTCGCCGACAAGGACAGCACCGAGCAGGCGCTTCTGCCCGTCGAGAAAGAGCTTGCGGTAACGGCCATTCGCGCCGTCACAAAAGACTCGGGCGGCCGGAGCGTCGTCGCCGCAGTAGCCGACCACCGCCAGATCGGTGCCGAAGATCTCGCTGATGTTGTTCTTCAGACTCCCCTCGTAGCGGCAGTCGCGGCCGAGCATGTTCAGGGCGGCGACCTCCCCCTGTTCGACGGCGGTCAGCCAGTTGCCCTGCACCGTCGGCTCGCCGGTGACGAAATCCGCCCCTTCGGCGCAGTCGCCGGCGGCGTAGATGTGGGGATGGCCGGCGCGGCAACAGGCATCGACGCGGATGCCGTCCCCCACCGCCAATCCCGCCCGCCGTGCCAGATCGGTATTGGGCTGGACCCCCTTGCCGACGATGAGCAGATCGACGGTCAGGTTCTTGCCCGAGTTCAGTGTGAGGGCAAGGCGACCGTCATCCCTCAGCTCGGCGATGTCGTCCCGCTTGTGCAGTTGCAAACCGGCGGCGACGAAACGCTCTTCGAGGAATTGGGCGGATTCGGCGTCGAGCAGGCGGCTGAAAATCCGGTTTGATCCGACGATCAGGTGTTTTTCCGTTTCCGCCGGGGCGTGGGAAAGCAGGGGCAGGCTCACCAGCCCGGCGCCGAGGGCGGCGATGGCGCGGGCACCGGGGAGAAAACGGGCCAGGCGGTCGGCGTCGTCGAGATGGCGCAGCACCGAGACGCGCCCGGACTGAACCGCCAGGGGCCGGGCCTCGCTGCCGACGGCGAGGAGCAGTTGGCCGAATGAGATCTCGGCGCCGTCATCGAGGGTCAGGGTGTGGCCGTCGACGTCAAGGGACGTCGCCGTCCGGCCGAAGCGGGTGGTGATGCCGAGCTCCCGGTAGAAGGCCTGATCGACGATGAAGAGGTTCTCCCGTTCGGTCTTGCCGCCGATGAAATAGGGGGTGAGCACCCGCGAATAGGCGGGGCGGTCCTCGCGGTCGACCAGCAGGATGGAACGCGCGCGGTCATGCTTGCGCAGAACGCGCAAGGCCTGCAAGCCGGCGGCGCTGTTGCCGACGATGACGATGTCGAAATGGTCAGCCACTCATGTCTCCAACCGAGAGCGGTGTTAACCCCTCTCCCCGGGGGAGAGGGGCAGGGGTGAGGGGGACGATGCGCAGATATCAGCTTAATCCCAGCGACTGGAGTTTCGCCTCGGTAGGAACACCCTCGGCGCTCCAGCCTCGCAAGCGGTAGTACTCGGGGAGCATCTCACCGAGCCGCGCTGTCGCCCCCTGCAGCGGGCCATCGGGGATCGGTTCTTCGAGCAGGCGCTTCGGCAGGGTGTCCTGGCTCGGATCGACCCCGGCCTTGAGGTTGAACTGCCGCTCCAGGTTCCAGATGCGGTCGCCGACGACCAACAGCGCTTCTTCGTCGAGGGTCAGGCCGGTGGCGGCGTTGAGCAGGCGCGTCACCTGCGGGGCGCCGATGGCGAAGGTGGTGAAAAGACAGACGCCGACCGAGTCGACCACGGCGGTGAAATCCTGGAAGATTCGGGTCCAGCTCGCCTTGCCCTCGACCGCCTGGGGATCGAGCTTCTCCGGCAGGCCGAGAATTTCCGGCGAGACCAGATAGCCACGCACATGGCAGGCGCCCCGGTTGCTGGTGGCGTACTGCAACGCCATTCCCTGCAGCCCCCGACCGTCGTAGGCGGGAAATTCCAGCTTCTTGACGCTCATCGACAGCTCCGGCGCGCCGTAAAGCTCCGCCAGGCGGTAGGAACCGAGGGCGAGTTTTTGCCCGAAGCCCTCGTTCTTGGCGGTCAACTCGATCAGCTTGACCATGGCCGCGCCGTCACCGAAGGGGAGCGGCATCCCCACCTCGGCCTCGCTCAGCAACCCTTTTTCGAAAAGCTCCATGGCGCAGGCCACCGTCGCCCCGGCGGTGATGGTATCCATGCCGTACTCGTTGCACAGGTAGTTGGCCTTGGTCACCGCCGCCAGGTCGGCGACGCCGCAGGCCGCGCCCAGCGCCCAGATGCTTTCGTACTCCGGCCCCTCGCCGCTCCCCTGATAGGCGGCGCCGGAGAGGCGTGTCACCCGGCCGCAGCCGATGACGCAGCCGAGGCAGCTCTTGTTGCGCTTGAGGTAGGTTTCCGCCAGCTTTTCGCCGGAAATCGCCTCGGCCCCGGCGAAGGTATCGAACTGGAAGTTGTTGGTCGGCAGGGCTCCGCTCTGGTTGATGATGTTGACCAGCACCGCCGTACCGAGGGCGGGCAAGCCCTGCCCCGAAACGGGATTGTTGCGCAGCAGCCCGTAGCTGTCGAGGGCCGCCGCCCGGTAACCCTGGGGATCGGCCACTTCGACCCCGCCGTTGCCGCGCACCGCCACCGCCTTGAGGTTCTTGCTCCCCATCACCGCCCCGACCCCGCTGCGCCCGGCGGCGCGATGCTTGTCGTTCATGATGTTGGCGAAGAGCACCCCGCGCTCCCCGGCCGGGCCGATGCAGGCGACCTTGGCGTCGCCGTGGAACTTCTCGCGGATGAGATCCTCGGTACGATCCGTCGACTCCCCCCAAAGCTGCGAAGCGTCCGCCAGTTTCACGTTCTGGTTGTGGATCTGCAGATAGACCGGACGTGGCGATTTGCCTTCGAAAATAATCAGGTCGTAACCGGCGTAGCGCAGCTCACTCGGAAAGTAGCCCCCCGAATTGGAGCTGGCGATGGTCCCGGACAGGGGCGACTTGGTCACCGCCATATAGCGGCCGTTGGCGGCGCCGTAGGTGCCGGTCAAGGGACCGGCGGCGAAAATCAGCTTATTCTCCGGCCCCAGGGGATCGACCCCGGGGTCGACTTCCTCGCACAGATATTTCGAGGCCAGCCCGCGCCCGCCGAGATATTCCCGCGCCCAGGCTTCATTGAGTTTTTCCACGGCGCACGTCCCGGCCGTCAGATTGACGCGCAACACCTTGCCGATCCATCCCTTGCCCATCTTACACCTCCCCCTGGCCGTCTTTCATGGTGTTGACGAAACGCAAAACTTTCTCCCGCAGCGGCTTGTCCTCTTCCGAGAAGGTCAGGCAGCGGGTCGGGCAGAAGGTCACGCACTCGGGAAAATCGCCGGCGCACAGGTTGCACTTGTCGGCTTTGCGGCTGCTTTCCTGATAAGTAATCATGCCGAAGGGGCAGGCGCTGACGCAGGTGCGGCAGCCGACGCATTTCATTTCGTCGACGCTCACCACCCCGGAAACCGCGTCCTTGGCAATCGCCCCCTTGGGACAGGCCTTCAGGCACCAGGGCTCGTCGCATTGCATACAGGTGACGGTGATGAACTTGGCCTCATCGAGAAAGACCTCGTTGACGATGCGGGATTGGCTCGGCGCGAACATCCCCCGGTGCTTGAACGAACAGGCCAGCTCGCAGCTCTTGCAGCCGACGCATTTGGACGGCTCGATACGGATCAGCTTCTGCATGGGCAACCTCCTTCGACCGGAACGAAAACGGAACAGTTCGGCGCGGATAAGCGACGAAATTTATTTATAGATTAGAAAAACCGGCTGTCAACTCAGGATTCCCTCCGGGCGGTGGCTGCCATTCACCCCAGCCTTATTTCGACAAACGCCCCCGGCCGCTTTCGGCCATCGGCCGCAGGGACGGGTCGAAAAACCCGGCGCGCCCCCGGGTGAGGGAGGCGGCGATCTCCTCCTGCATCTCCTTCAAGACCTTGGAATCAAGCGGGTCGCCATACACGGTCACGAAATCATTCTCCTGGGCGCTGTCGGGCGTCGCTTCGGTAACGATGGGATTCCCCGAGGACATCCCTGGGGACGTTTATGCCGTGTAAATAACCACCATCATGTCCCCAACCCGGCTTGACACAGGAGAAGATTCTGAATAGTTAAAAATATTTTTCCATAACCGAAACAGATACTTGGCACCAATTTTGCTTTGATTAAAAAATTACCTTCAACGTTTATCCAACCGGCCCCGGGGGCATGAAACGCCTCCCAAGACCATCCGCGGAGAAAGGAAAACGCGCACCGGATTTTCCGGGGCGCCCCGCTCTCCCGCCATAGCAAGGAGCAGGGATGCTTTTGCACGACGATACCCATGACGCGCCTCTGAACGAACAGGATGATTCGCACTTCTCCCAGGCGGTTCTCGACGCCTTGCCCCATCCGGTCCTGATCAAGGACAGAAACGGTCACTACCTGCGGTGCAATCGCGAACTGGAACAATGGCTCGGCCTGACGAAAGCGCAGATCATCGGCCGCACCCTGCGCGAAATCGCTCCGAACGAGTATCAGGACCAGTGCATGCAAATGGACCGGGCGGTTCTCAAAGACGGCGGTATCCACTCCTGCGAAGGCCAGCTGCGCCTGGCCGACGGCGACGAGCGGCAATTCGTCGCCCTCAAGTCCCCCCTACTCGGCCCCAACGGCGACATTGACGGCGTCGTCACCACCTTCCTCAATATCTCCGAACTCAAGTCTTCGCAGCGCGAGTTGCAGGAACATGGCCTCCTCTGGAACACCATTCTCAATGAAATGCAGGATGCCGTGGCGATCATCGATAGTCGCTCCTTCCGGATTCTCAATGCCAACAAAGAGTTCGTCCGCCTTTTCGGCACGACTGCCGAAACCGCCGTCGGCCTGCGCTGCCACGACCTCGTCTTTCCCCCTTCCGCCCCCTTCCGCCAGGACGGTCATAACCTGTGCCCCCTGAGAGAAGCGATCCTGACGAAGAAGCCGGTGGTGATGGAACATCACATCTTTACTTCCGAAGGGAAGGAAACTTGGCTGGATATCGCCACCTCGCCGATCTTCGACGAAACCGGCGAGGTCCGCCAGCTGGTCCATGTCTGCCGCGACATCACCGCCCGCAAGGAAGCGGCGAAACAGATCGAAACGCTGGCCTATTTCGATTCCCTGACGGGCCTGCCGAACCGCGTCCTCTTTCTCGATCGGCTGAAGCAGGCGTTGCACCTGGCCCGGCGCGAAAATCGTTCCCTCGGCGTCATCTTCCTCGATCTGGACAATTTCAAAAAGATCAACGACACCCTGGGGCACAAAGCCGGCGATCAGGTTCTGAAAATCGTCGCCGAACGGCTCAAGGGGAACGTGCGCAAAAGCGACACCCTGAGCCGCCCCGGCGGAGACGAATTCGTTTTGTTTCTTTCCTCGGCAAACGAAGTGCGCGAAATTCTTACAACCATCAATCACTTCCAACAAATTCTGTCGGCACCGATCAATCTCGCCGGGATGGAAGTCTTCATCAGCGGCAGCATCGGTATCGCCCTTTATCCCAACGACGGAGAGTCCGCCGACGAGTTGCTGAAGCATGCGGAACTGGCCATGTACGAGGCCAAGGGCACCGGCGGCGGAACCTTCCGCTTCTATTCCCGCGAGATGAACCGCCGGGCCTCGAAACGTCTGCAAGTGGAAGTCGATCTGCACCGCGCTCTGCGCGAACAGGAATTTTTTCTTCTGTATCAGCCCCAGGTTGACGCCGTCAGCGGCCGGGTCAGCGGCATTGAGGCCCTGACCCGCTGGCGACATCCCTCTTTGGGCACGGTCCCGCCGGACCAGTTCATCCCCCTGGCGGAAGAAACCGGACTGATCCTGCCCATGGGGGAATGGACCCTGCGCCAGGCCTGCCTGCAAACCCGCCGCTGGCAGGAGCAGGGATTCAACGATTTGCGCCTGGGCGTCAATCTTTCCCCGATCCAGTTCAAGCGTTCCAATGTTCCGGCCATGGTACGGAAAGTTCTCGCCGAAACCGGCTTCGACCCGCACGATCTGGAACTGGAAATTACCGAAGGCGTGCTGCTGCAGAAGGATAAAGGCCGAAGCGAATGCCTGCGTGAACTCAAGAACATGGGGGTCTCCCTGGCCATTGACGACTTCGGCACCGGCTATTCGTCGCTGAGCTACCTCAAGCATTTTCCCATCGACCGGATCAAGGTGGCTCAGGAGTTTGTGCGGGAAATTCCCGCCAGTATCGAGCATCTGGAAATCATCCGCGCCATCGTCGCCATGGCCAGAAGCCTGAAACTCAACATCATCGCCGAAGGGGTGGAAACCCGTGAGCAACTGGAACTGATCACCGAGATGGGGATTGAAGACATCCAGGGTTTCTATTTTTCCCGCCCCCTTCCCGGCGAGGACGTCCTTCCCTTTGTCCGACGGAGCGCTTCACGAGAAGTTCCCCTGCCGACCTGAGGGGGTCCGTTTTTTGACGTAAGGGGTGTCAAAATTCCCCACTTGCGGCGCCTCGGCAAGAATTATCTCAATCCGCGCTACACGATTCGGTTCGCTACGCTCACTGGCATCCTACCTTCATTTACTTAGGTTGCGGTGAACGCAGCGAACCGCATCGACCGACAATATCAATCCCCCATCCCGCACCTCTCACCCCTCGCCTATCCCCGCAAAACCCTTCCCCTTTCCCGCCGAAACGGGTACATTTTGACCTTTCTTGCCTTTTTCGCAGGATGGTTCCATGTCGAACCTCGCCAAACCGCCCCCATTTCCGCCCGGGAACTCAAAGAGCAATTCAAAAACGCCCGCGAACCCAAAGTCCGCGAAATTCTCGCCGCCCTCGCCTCCATCGGCCAGGCGCGCGAAATGGAAGAGGGACGCTATGTGAGTTGAGGGAGGACGGGCAACCGATGCGGTTCACATTCGTTCACCGCATCCTACGAAAATGGCATGACATCGACCCGACATAACCGATCAACCCAACGCCGTAGGATGCCGGTGAGCGCAGCGAACCGCATCACAAGGCAGGCCGGATTAATGCGGTTCACATCCGTTCACCGCATCCTACGAAAATGGTATGACATCGACCCGACATAACCGATCCACCCAACGCCGTAGGATGCCGGTGAGCGCAGCGAACCGCATCGCCCGACAAACCAGAATCCTCACCGCCCAAACAACACCATGACCAACTACCGAAGAGCCAAAATTCCCGGCGGCACCTACTTTTTCACGGTCAACTGCGCCAAACGCCAAGGGAACTCTCTTCTGACGGAAAATATCGAGCTGCTTCGACACGTCATCCGCCGGATCAAAATCGCGCATCCCTTCACCATCGACGCTATGGTGGTCCTGCCCGATCATCTGCATTGCATGTGGACCCTGCCCGAAGGCGATGCCGACTATAAAACCCGCTGGTCCCTCATCAAAGCCGGGTTCTCACGACAAATCCCGGCGGCGGAACCTGTATCGGCAAGCCGCATGAAACGGGGTGAGCGCGGCATTTGGCAACGCCGCTACTGGGAACACCTCATCCGCGATGAGGAGGACTATCGGCGTCACGTCGATTACATCCATTGGAATCCGGTGAAACATGGCTGGGTTGAGCGGGTGGTGGATTGGCCTTATTCCAGTTTTCACAAATATGTCCGCCAGGGGGTAATGGGTCGGCGACCCGGATGGTATTTTTGGTGGGGAACCGGATTGATGCGGTTCGCTGCGCTCACCGCATCCTACGGAGGGACATAATGAGAGCGACCACCATCCCGGCCCACGAGGTTTTCCCCGAACTGGCGACAAATCGCGCCGGAGCGGCGTTGCGCGGCCTGCGCTACCGCGAGGATCTGACCCAGGCCCAACTGTCCGCGCGCACCGGCATCCCGCAACGGCACATCAGCGAAATGGAAAACGGCAAACGCGGCATCGGCAAGGACAACGCCCGCAAGCTGGCGGCGGTGCTGAATGCCGACTACCGGCTGTTTTTGTAGGAGTCTTCCATGAAAAACATTTTCTTCACTATCGCCCTTCTCATCCTCGCCTCTCCGGCCCTAGCCGATTCGGTCCGCTGCCGGGGGCAGATCATCGAACCCGGCGTCTCGAAATACGAGGTGCTGAAATACTGCGGCACCCCCGATCACGTCGCCCCCATCGGCAGCACCACAATCAAATCCAACAACGTCAAGGTCGAAACCCGCACCGACGAATGGTTTTACGAAAAACTCGACTACGGCAAGGATTATGTCATCATTATCAACGGTACACAGGTTTCGTCCGTGAAACAGCTGGATTGAACCGTTACGACGCCAAACCGTTGCGACGCCAATTGACACCCGACACCTACCAGGTTACAATTCGTCATGATCATTGGTTTCCGCCACAAGGGCCTGCGCCAATTTTATGAAACCGGGAACAAATCGGGCATTCAAGGACAACATGCCAATCGTCTGCGGCTGATCCTGGCCCGGCTTGATTCTTCGCGGGAACCCCGCGACATGGACCTGCCCGGACTACGGTTACATCCCATGAGCGGTGACCTTGTCGGATTCTGGTCGGTGAGCGTCAGCGGGAACTGGCGGGTCATCTTTTGCTTTGACGGCCAAGACGTCTGTAACGTTGACTACCTTGATTACCATTGAAGAAAGGAGCGCCCCATGATGCACAACCCGCCTCATCCCGGCGAAGTGATTCGGGAGCTCTGTCTGGAACCCCTGGGGATCACCGTTACCGCCGCAGCCAAGGCGTTGGGGGTTTCGCGCAAGGCGCTCTCGGAACTGCTGAATGGCAAAACCGGCATCAGCCCGGAAATGGCTTTGCGTCTATCCATCGCCTTCGATACGACGCCGGAAAGTTGGTTGTCCCAGCAGATGCACTATGACCTGTGGCAGGCAGAGAAAAAACTTAAAGATCTGCGTGTCGAAAAACTGACCCTGGCGGCCTAACCCATAAAAATAACAAATTCAGACAGGAGGGCGCATGCTGATTCCCGTAATCTATCCCGACGGCCGCCACGATCTGGTCAAACCTTTCATCCTTGACCGCCTCATTGACCGGGAAGAGATCCGCTCCTTCAAGCGCTCCAGCGGCTGGGTTGCCCTGGGCATCGACCCGGTGCGCACCCGACGCGGCGACAACGGCTATCAGGGCGCGGAACGCCGATCCGCCGACCGCTGACCCATCGCGCCTGATTGCCGAAGGGAAAAACGCGACGCGGACAGCCGATACGCACCCACGCTCAAAAACGACCAAGGGGTTACGGGAAAAAACCCGTAACCCCTTGATTTTAATTGGGCTAACTTTTCAGCTAGGGCGGACACCTTGCAAACATCCCATCCATAGGTATATTATATGAGCTGGACAGTTTTATTGACCCGCAAGGCCGAAAAGCAGGTGGCCAAGTTGCCCCAAAGCATACGAACGGCCCTGCTGACCCTGATACGGGAAATCGAGGTGGCCGGGCCGGTTCGCGGCAACTGGTCCAACTACGGCAAACTGGGGAGCGGGCTGCACCACTGCCACCTGAAAAAAGGCCGTCCGACCTATGTCGCCGTTTGGGAAGAAACGGAACATTCCGCCCGGCTCGTGGAGGTGATCTATGCAGGTACACACGAAAAAGCGCCCTACTGAGGCGGTACGCTTCACCGGCCCCGCCGACAAGGTTCAGGAACTTCGGCGCTTTGCCGCGGCCATCGGCCTGAAAGAAGTCGGCGATGCCGTACCCTGGCGGGCGGCGTTTCCCGAAGCGGAAACGAATTTGCCGGGATCGGTCCTGAAAGGGGCGCGCATCAAGGAAGGTTTGACTCAGGTTGAATTGAAGGAGAGGACCGGCATTTCCCAGCACCACATCAGCGAAATGGAAACCGGCAAGCGCCCCATCGGCAAGGAGTCGGCGCGGCGGTTGGCCGAAGCGCTGAATGTCGATTACCGGATTTTTCTCTGAAATATCCCAGTAAGCTTGTGTGCCACTTGTTTACATTGCACATGACAATGACCCCAAAAACGACCAAGGGGCTACAGGCAAAAACCCGTAACCCCTTGATTTTAATGGAGCCGCTAATCCGACTTGAACGGACGACCTACTGATTACGAATCAGTTGCTCTACCAACTGAGCTATAGCGGCGTTGTTTCGAAGCTCTGTTTTTAACGCAAACGCCGAAGGATTGTCAATGAAATCTTCCCATGGAGGTGTTATGCCCACTGGATCCTGGAACCCCGCCGAACTGTTGAAACTTTCGGGCAGCTACTGGAATACCTGCACCCTGCACGCCGGAGTGAAGCTCGATGTCTTTTCACCCCTTGCCACCGAGCAACTTTCCGCCGCCGAGCTTGCCGCCCGGCGCGGTTTTTCGGCGCGTGGCCTGGCGATGCTCTTGGACGCCTTAACGGCGCTGGAACTGTTGACCAAGGAGGGCGAGCGTTACACCGCGACCGATTTCGCCCGCGAGTTTCTCGACCGGGCCGCACCGAGCTATCTCGGACACATGATCATGCACCATCATCACCTGGTGGCGAGTTGGGCGCGGCTCGACGAGGCGGTGCGCAGCGGCGCGCCGGTGCGGCGCAGCGTCTCCCACGAGGCCGAGGAGCAGGAGCGGGAAAGCTTCCTGCTCGGCATGTTCAACCTGGCCATGTTCGTCGCGCCGCGCGTGGCCGAGCAGGTCGATCTTTCCGGCCGCAAACGGCTGCTCGATCTGGGTGGTGGGCCGGGCACCTACGCCATCCATTTCTGCCAAAAAAATCCCGAGTTGCAGGGGGTGATCTTCGATCTCGCCACCACCCGCCCCTTCGCCGAAAAGACCCTGGCGCGCTTCGGCATGAGCGAGCGCATCCACTTTGCGGCAGGGGATTTCGAGCACGACGCCATCCCCGGCACTTTTGATGTGGCCTGGCTCTCGCATGTGCTGCACGGTGAGGGGCCGGACGATTGCGCCCATTTGCTGGCGAAGGCGACGGCGGCCCTGGAACCGGGGGGAATGCTGCTGGTGCAGGAATTCGTCCTCGACGGCAACCGCGCCGCGCCCCTTTTTCCGGCCCTCTTTTCGCTCAACATGCTGCTGGTCACCCGCGACGGTCAGGCTTACAGCGAGCCGGAAATCCGGCAGCTGATGGAAGAGGCCGGGCTGGCGCGGATCGAGCGTCTGCTGGTGGATTTGCCCAATGGCGCGGGCATCCTCGCCGGCTATAAGGATTGAGGCGGGAAATGCTGCTGCATTGCTCGAAAAAAATCGCCGAACGGCTGCCGGAACCTGTCGCCGAGTCCTTGGAGGAAACCGCCGTGCTGGGCAGCTGGCACGCCCACCTCTTCCAGCTCAAACGCCGCCAGTGCCTGCTCTTCTGTCACGACGAAACCCGCTACATGCTCTTTCTGCCGGGGGTGAACAAGAGTCATTTCAAGGAGCTGGGACGCCTGCACCGGGATCTCTTCCTGCTCAGCCTGGCCGCGCTGGAGGTGCCGGAGAGTCGGGTCATGCGCGTCGGGCTGGCCCTCGGTCCGCCTCGTTTCGACCGCGCCACCGACCGCTCGGTCCTTGGCTCGCTGAATGTCGCCGCCACCGACCTGAGCATCTATCTGGAGGCTGTCGACAATCCGCTGGAACTTGATCCGGTGACGGTGGCGCTCATGCTCAACCGACGCCCGGTGACGGCGCGCGGCGCCTGGCTTTGGCCGGAAAAGGGGATGCTGGAGAAGGTGGCGCGGCTGTAGAATCCGGGGCGTTCGTGGATGTTGACAGGAGGAAAATTGAGGAGTAACTAATCTTCATCAGTCCTCATTCCTGTCGGGAGGCTTCGCCGTGAACAGCCTGGTCTACATGCTCCTCGCCGCCGCCGGTTATCTGCTCGCCTATCGCCTCTACGGCCGCTTTCTCGGCCGGCGGATTTTCGAGCTGTCGAACCGTAACCGCATGCCCGCCCACCGCTTCCGCGACGATGTCGATTATATCCCCTCGAAGCGGCATATCGTCCTCGGCCACCACTTCACCACCATCGCCGGCCTCGGCCCCATTGTCGGCCCGGCCATCGGCATTATCTGGGGCTGGCTCCCCGCGACCCTCTGGGTCATTTTCGGCTCGATCTTTCTCGGCGCGGTTCACGACTTTTCCGCCATGGTCATGAGCGCCCGCCATCGCGGCCGCACCCTCGGGGATTTGACCGGCGACCTGCTCAACCCGACGACCCGCCACGCCTTTCAACTCATCATCCAGTTTCTGCTCTGGATCGTGGTCGCCATCTTCGCCATGATCATGGGCATCCTCTTCACCATGTATCCCCAGTCGGTGCTGCCGATCTGGCTGCAGATCCCCATCGCCGTCTGGCTGGGACGGCGGCTCTACCGCGGCGAAAACGACACCTTCCAATCCCTGGTCGCCCTCGTTCTCATGTATCTGAGCATCGGCCTCGGCCTCTACTTCCCGATCACCGTTCCCCCCATCGCCGGCTCACCCATCGTCACCTGGACCCTGATCCTGCTGGCCTATGCCTTCATCGCCTCGACCCTGCCGGTCCATGTGCTGCTGCAACCCCGCGACTACATCAACTCGAACCAGTTGCTCATCGCCATGGCCCTGCTCACCCTGGGGCTCTGCGTCGCCCACCCGCCGCTCACCGCCCCGGCCCTCAATCCGGCAGCCTTCGCCCCGGGCACGGACATCCCGCCCCTCTTCCCGCTCCTTTTCATCACCATCGCCTGCGGCGCCATTTCCGGTTTTCACTCCCTGGCCGCCTCGGGCACCGTGGTGAAACAGATCGACAAAGAGGAGGATATGCTCGCCATCGGCTACGGCGGCATGCTCATCGAAGGGCTGCTCGCGGCCCTGGCGCTGGCGGCCATCGCCGGCGGCATGGGCATGGGGCTGGTCAAGGGGGAGGTACTCTACACCGGCGCCGAGGCCTTCCGCGTCCATTACGCCAGCTGGGCCTCGGCCCAGGGGATGGCGGCGATGATCGAGGCCTTCGTGGTCGGCGCCGCCAACCTGCTCGGTGCCCTCGGCATTCCCCCGGAGTTGGGGAAATCCCTCATCGCCGTCTTCATCGTCTCCTTCGCCGGCACCACCCTCGACTCGGCGACTCGCATCCAGCGGTTGTCGTTGCAGGAAATCTTCCGCAACCGCGAGGGTGTGGTCATGCGTCCCCTGCACAATAATTACGCGGCGACCCTGGTGGTGGTCGTCATGGCCGCGGCGCTCTGCTTCGCCCAGCCCGGGGCCAAGGGCGCCCTGGTGCTCTGGCCGATGTTCGGCGCCCTCAACCAGCTGCTGGCCGCCCTCGGGCTGACCGTCGCCACCGTCTACCTGGCGAAGAAGGGCAAGAACATTCTCATCACCTTTTTGCCGATGCTCTTCATGCTGGTCATGACCACCTGGGCCATGGCCATCAACCTGAGGGATTTTTACGCCCGGGGGAACATGTTGCTCTTCTCCCTTTCGGTCGTCATCCTGCTCCTCACCCTCTGGCTGCTCATCGGCGCCGCCTGCTCCCTGCGCGGGGGACAACGCACCCACCTCAACGAAGACCTGGCGCCGGAACCGGGGGAGTAGTTTGACGGTCACTACCGGCCGCATGTCACTGTCGGAGTATCCGCAGTGAAACCGGACTTCTTGACAGAGATGCTAGCGACTGCTAGCGTGAAAAAAGCCGAAAGGAAACCATCATGACCCGTCAACTGAATTTACGCGTGAATGACGAGTTCGCCGAACGTCTGGAGAGACTTTCCCGAAAGATGGGGCGATCGATGGCGGCGGTGCTGGAAGCGGTCGGCAGTCCGGCGATCGAAGCCGCCGAGGCCGACCTTCAATTCGAGGCGGAAGCCCTGGCCGCCTGGGAAGACTATGAACTGACCGGCAACCACGTCTCGGCCGAAACCGTGGAAACCCTGTTCGACGAGGCCCTCGCCCGAGCCCGGACGATCGCGGAAAAACAACGGGGATGACGCGCAAGGTTGTCGCCACCCCCCTCTTCGCCCGGCGGTTGCAGGAGTTTCTTGACGACTATGCCGAACTCGGCGCGGTTCGTTTCGTCGAACGCCTGCACACCGCCTATCGGGAGATGCTGGCCAATATCACCCGTTTCGAAGAGATTGCCCCCGCCCGCAGAAGAACGGTCGCCGGAAAAGAGATCACTGTTCGGGAATATGTCCTGAACGCCGGCGCCCGGGATTTTCTCGTCCTCTACTGGGAGCCGCCCGATCCACAGGAACCGATACTGCTCCTGAATATCCGCATCGGCGGGCAAAACCGTTTCCGCTGGAAAACGGAAAATAAGCATGCGGGAGAGTAAGGAAGACACTCCGAACCTGACCGTCTGACCGTTTCATCGCTCCCACCGATGTTTTCTCTCCCCCCTCCCACGCACGTCCGATCTTTTCGAAAGCCCCCCAAACCCTTTCCATCAATCAAGCCCGTAGGATGCGGTGAACGAAGTGAACCGCATCAACCGGGGACTCCGACCGTCAAAAGTGTGTTTTCAAGATGTGACCCCGACTGAGGGGGCCGCCGGTTTCAGCGGGGTGGGCGGCGGGTTTCGTGGAACCAGGGGCGGTATTGTTCCATGCGGGCGATCTGGTCGGCGGGGGCGCGGCGTTTGCAGGTGGCGAAATCTTCGGCATCGAGGCTCGCGCCCCAGCGCCGTTCCACGCAGTCGTTGGGATTGTAGGCGATTTCCAGGGCCGCTTGCCGACGATAGATTTCGGCCAGACTCAGCCGCCAGGTCCCGCCGTCGCTACGGGTGTAGGAGATGAAGCGCTCTTCCGCCGTCCGGGCATGGAGGCCTTCGATCCCGGCGGCGGCTTCTTCCGCGTCGCGGTCGCCGAGCTTGAACAACTCCGGATGGCGGCGAATGCGCTCCGGCAGTCCGGCCAATACCTTCATGGCGATGAGCAGGCGCATGTCTCGCGAGGGGGTGGCGTAATCCTCCCAGGGGCCGACGGTCTCGAAGATGGCCGGACCCTTGGGCATGGCGACCACCCTTCCGCGCTCGGCGCGCATGTAGTTCTCGCCGTTGTCCACCGAGCGCACCCGGGTTTCGAGCTGCTCCATCAACGCGTCGAGGGTGCTGCGATAGGCGGCTTCCGGATTGAGACCCTGTGGATTGATCAGCCCTTCCATGCGGGCATAAAAGTCGCCCGGCGCCATGTCGGCCTGCTCCGTGGAGAAGGGCGGCAGCCCCGAGCGGCCGTCGAGGGCGGCGTTGGCCGGTTGCCGCCAGCTTTTGCCGGAGCGGCCCGGCGCACGGTAGGCCTTGAAGCCGGGTCCGGCGCTGGGGGTGGCGGCGAAGAGGAAGTTCCCCTCCCAGTAGCGTTTGCGGGCGACGGAATTGTCCGGCTGGGCATCGACCGCCAGCAGCACGCCGGGGCTCGTGTCGGTCTGGGGAAACCATTTCGTCAGGATCAGAATGTGGCCGTAGGGGTCGGCGAAAAGGGTTCCGGGCCAGAGATATTCGCGCGTGAGGGGCACCGGATAGAAGTCGCAGGCCTCGGCGTCGAGAGCGGTGCGGGCATTGCCGGAATGAACGACGTTCACCAGATCGCGGCTTGTTTTGCGAAAGGCCTCGGCCGCAGCCCGAGTGCCGACAAAGCTCGTATCGAGGCGAGGCGGGCCGCATTGCGGCGGTCGCTGGGCGGTTCCCCTATCACAGGGGCGGTAAGCCAGGGGCAAGCCGAGCTTCCAGGCGAAATAGGCGCGCAGAAAATAGGGGAGATCGGCGCAGTCGGGCTCGGCGGAAATCCGCGCATCTTCCCCCGGACGCAGGTAGTCGTACAGGAAGTTGCGGGCGGGATCGCGCAGCACTGGTTCGAGGGAAGGAAAACTCAGGGATTCTTCCGGCGGGGCGTCGAAGAGATGCTCGATCCAGGCGGCGTACAACGCCTCGCTGGCCAGGTCCCAGCGCCCCGAACCGCGCTTCGCGCTCTCTTCGCCCACCGCGATTTCGGCGCGGGCGACGACCGCGCCGGCGCGCAGGACTTCGATGCGATAACCGCCGGCGACGGCTACGGGCACGACCGCCCGCAAGCTCCAGGGCGGACCACCGGCGCGGACCGTCGGCAACGCCTCCCCTGCCCCATCGGGGCCGGTGAGCCGCAGGCCGGTCAGTTCGCCGTCGACGGCCACCGCCAGAATCCGCATCGGCTCCCCGGGGCGCGGGGTCAAAGGCGCAAACCACACCCGCACCGCCTCCCCCTCGCCGCCCGTAGCAACCGCACAGGCCGGGGTGGAGAGGCTGAAAACCAACGCGGCCGCGAAAAGAATCAGCGCCGTACAATAACGAAGTCGCAGGGTCATCCGTAAAGTTTCATATGAAAAAATGAATGGTTGAAACAGTTTACCCGCTCGCACACCAAGAGCAAGCCGTCCGGCCGAATCGCGCCCCGTCCTGCCCAAAAACACGAAAAGCCGCTCCGTGAGAGGCGGCCGTGGCTAGCGATTCGGGTTATCGGTAAGAGAACAAGGGGGTTCAACCTAGCCGACCTACGGCAGGCGCAGCAATCGTTCGCTGCGCCAAACCCGGACGATGCTCAGGCGTTCGGCGTCGCGGCGGTAGACAATCCGAAAAGGGGGATGAATCAGTTCCCGCAACCAGGGCTGACCGAATTCCGGGACGACCCTGCCGCGCTCGGGATGGGCTGGCAACTTTTCGATCAAGGCGATGATTTCGCGCACAAAGCGTTCCCCGACTTCCGGCACCTGCTGTTCCCGATAATAGTCGCGGAGCCCTTCCAGGTCCGTGACCGCCGATTCGGCCAAGGTGACGGTAAGTGGCCGGGGCATGGCTATTTTAGCCCCAGTCGCTGCTTGGCGGTAGCCAAATCAACTTGGCGCTGGTTGTCCAGGTCGCTCAGCCCCTCGACGACCGCCCGCAGGAATGTCTTTTCTTCCTCCGACGCCTCGAAATCCTCCAGGGACTGCATGACCGCCACGCCGCGCCCGCGACTGGTCAAGAGCAGAGGGCGATGACTTTCCTGGGTCCGCCGGACGATTTTGCCGGGATTCACCTTGATGTCCGCCAGGGGGACGATGTCTTCCGAAAACTTGACGCCCATGAACGCACCTCCTTTATGACCACTTGATAGCACCTGTAAAGAGGCCCGTCAAGCGAACACTTCCACGTCCGGTTCCGGCCCTATCACGCGCGAAAGGTGGCCGTAGGCTTTCGATTAAACTGCCATATTATGTATCCTGTCCGCGGAACTCCCCCTACTTGTGAGGCCATCCATCATCTTCGTCAGCAGAAACATAGACGTCAGTAGGCGTTTGTATCCTGAACTCATCAATTTCAAAATCATGCGGATCTTCAATTTCAAAGGTAAAAGTCAAGTCTACCTGCACTATTTCTGAATCTTCCACAGTTTTAGATACCTTTTCCCATGGGATTAACACCTTGTCTTCACTGTCATAAGATGCAGTGTCTAGATTGTCATATTCAACGTCTGCCGCATAATCTACAGTAGTAGTTATTTCAACATGCGCCTTTCCTGTTTGGCCTTCAGAAGGTGGAGTCAGTGCAAGTAAAGAAACTGATAGCTCACCGACACTATCTACAGTTACGTCATAAACTTCGCCATCTTGATCATCTAAAACAAATCCTAGTAGCCCAAAGTCTTCCTTGATTCGTTCCAGTATTTCTCTTTCGTTTTTATGCAATAGCTCTTCGGCCAATGGTGCTAGTTTTTCAAAATAAAAAGTAACGTCATTTAAGCACTGCTCTAATGATCCTTTCGCTATAAGGTTCTTGAAGCTGTCTTCAATACCCTTCATATCCTTATCATTACTGACAACATATAATTGTTGCCCCTCTTCGTCGGCCCAATCATTTAATGCAGAAAGAACAAAAGCATCAGGAAATTCTGATTTCTTTTTCCCTTCTCTAAATGGCAATGCGGAATTAAAATAAAGGGTGAATACTTCCTTTGTAATTGCTCTGTCGACTGGCACAACGACGGCCCCAACTTCAGCTGAGAATGCTTCAAATTGTTTTATAATTTCCTCGGTGATTGATTCAAAATTGGGGTCTTTAAATACAGGCGAATAAGTATCTCCTAAATTTTTAAAAATTTTCGCTTGATTACGCGATTTCTTTATCGCCTGTATAGCAGCTGTTGTTTCTTCTCTGATATTTGCTTTTACTTCTTCTATAGTCACGTCCGTCAATAAAATACGGATTCTGCCTTGATTCACCGACTCTCTTAGAGCGACAAATGCTGGATGACCATAGAAAAAATTCATTTTGATGAAAATTGAAGTGTCGATAAAAACGTTTATTGTCTCAAATCCGGTCATCTTGAATACCTTATTTGTCGCATAACGCCAGAAGCCTGACCGGCGGTTTTTGGGCCGGTCTTGGCGCTAGTTGGACATTGTTTCTCTCCAGTTATGACAGCACCTCATCCGACTCCTCCTCCAGCTCCCAGTTATCTAAATCAATAACGGTCTCTTCGCTTTCAAATTTTTCATCAACTCTCATCTTATTAATTCTCAAGACATTTGTCTGAAGGCCTTTTTCTTTAAAAGGAATAATTTCATCAAAATACAATTCTATAGCTGGATTACCATTGGATTTAAAAAGTAAAGATTTTTCATTCTTTTTTATTTCTAGCCCAATCACTATTTCTAGACGTTGAAAAAAAGCTTCCTCTATATACAACTTGTTCACTGAGAATCCTGATTTACTTCCTTTTGCATCAATAGTGTATGCTTTAGCGAATGCAGTATTCATCTGGAATTCAGCTGGGTTATATAGAAAGTTTTGTTCCAAAAGTTTTTTACCAAACTCACTCGTTGTTTCTCCATGCGACAGTATTGAATTGCCTGTAAAGTAAGTCGGAGAATATTGAATTCTCTCTCCACCTGCAAGAACAGTCCTTATTCCAAGTCCGTGTGATGAAGTGACTCGAAGTAGAGTTAAATGTCCAAGGATTAAATCTCTGACATAAAACACAGCTTGAATGATGTTTATATACTTTGGTGTCGCTAAATCTACAGTTCTAGCCACTCCATCATTGATTATAAGCACGTTTTCATATGGATCCGGTTTAACACCGATCCAAAATGGGTGGCCTACACATCGGTAGACTTCACTTAGCAAGTTGATTGTCCCTGATTTCTGCAGAACTTTAAGGTCCCAAGAGCATTTTTCTAATTGAGACCCATAGCCGCATACGTCCATCCACCCACTTACGCATGGTACTGGTTCGAGTTCCCCAGCCCTTGCTCTTTTGGCCCAATTCAAGGCCTGCTGAAATTCTTTCTTTTCAAAAGGGGTTGGCATCCTGTTAATTCCTCATTTGTTCAACTCGTTATTGACCGGTTCACGCGCGTGCGCGTGAACCGTCGATCTCCCCCAATGGAACACTTCACCCGCAAGGACCGGCGACTGTGCCGAAAGGGTATATCGATCGACAAGGCGAGTCAACGCCGGAAAAGAATCGCCTAACCTGCATCCAACTTTCGCAAACGTCCGAAGAAACGGCAAAGGCCACCCAACTTCGGGTGGCCTTCGCCGTTTCATCGGATTTGCGGCAATCGCCGTTACACCATCAACTCCATCGCCCAAATGCCGCAGGGGCAGATGCCGGCGCAGAGGCCGCAGCCGATGCAGAGGTGGTCGTCGGAGACGTATTCGTAGCCGCCGTCGGCCATCTCGATCCGGCGGATCGCCCCTTCGGGACAGGCTTCAAGGCACATGGAACAGTCGCGGCAGGTGCCGCAGGAGAGACAGCGGTTGGTTTCGTCCATGGCGTCGGTGACGCAAAAGCGGCCGCGGTTGCGCGGACGGAAGAGCTCTTTGGAGAGGCAGCTCTGCGGGATCATCTCCGGCTTCTTTTTCGCCGCCAGTTCGCCGCCGGCGAGGAAGGTGTCGATGGATTCGGCCGCTTCGGTGCCGTTGCCGATGGCGTGGGTGAGCAGGCCGGGTTGGATGGTGTCGCCGATGGCGAAGACACCGGGGGCCTTGACCGCCTGCCCGCAGCCGTCGACCGCCATCATCCCCTTGTCGCTGAGCCACTCGCGGGGAACGAAAGAAAGGTCGGGGCGCTCGCCGATGGCGATAATGACCGTATCCGCTTCGAGCAGGCGGCCATCCTTGCCGAGGACGCCCTTATCGGTGATCTTCTCGGTGAAGAAGGGCCAGAGAATTTTCCCGCCGAGGGCCTGGACATGCTCGATCTCGTTGGGATAGGCGGCCGGGCGCTGCACGTCGATGGCCGTCACCTGCTTGGCGTCCATGGCGTAGGCGCCGAGGCAGACATCCATACCGGCGTTGCCGGCGCCGATTACCACTACCCGTTCGCCGACCTTGGGCTTGCGTCCGGCGTTGACTGCCTTGAGAAAGTCGAGCCCCTTGAGCATCCGCTCGTGACCGGGGAAAGGAATCACCACCGGGTTGTGGGCGCCGCTGGCAATGACCACGGCATCGTTTTCGGCGTGGAGCTTTTCGAACAAGGGCGCGTCAACCAGAGTGCCGACATGGATCTCGACCCCCATCGCCTTGATCCGCTCGATCTCGGTGCGCAGAACCTGGCGGGGCAGGCGCTCGTCGGGGATGACCTGCATCAGCTTGCCGCCAACCTCCTTGTCGGCCTCGTAAACGATGACCCGATGGCCGAGGAGGCGCAGCTTCCAGGCCGCCGCCAGGCCGCCGGGACCGCCGCCGATGACCGCCACGGTCTTGCCGCTGTCGGGTTTGGCCGTTGGCGCGGCGGCGTCGAGGGAGAGCCGGCCGAGTTCCTTCATCGCCACCGGATGGTCGAGTTGGCGGCGGGTGCAGGCATCCATGCACAGATTGGGACAGACCTCGCCGCAGACGCTCCCGGGAAAGGGGGAATAGTTCAGCACCAGTTCGAGGGATTCCTTCACCTTCCCCTGGCGCAGCAGCTTGATGCGCTCCTGGGTGGGGATCGCCGAGGGGCAGCTCGCCTGACAGGGGGCGGCGTAGCGCTTGTCCTGCCAGTGGGGCACCTTGAGCCGGTCGTCGCCACTGTTGACCAGTCCGGCGACCTGCGCGTAATCGTCCCGCACCACATCGCCGAAAATCCCGCCCTCGACCCACTTCTCCCGGCGGAATTCGCGCATGGTCGGGCGGCTGTGATGCTTGCGCTCTTCCAGGGTCTTGGCGACGATCTTGCGCCATTGGGCAAAGTGGGTGAGCTTTTCGAGCAGCTCCGGACGCTCGATCTTGTCGAGAAAGACCGGCATCTGCTCGGCCAGAAAGCTCCGGTCGGCTTCATCGAGATCGAGCAACCAGACATCGTCGGACAAGCCGGAGACGGGGCCGCGCAGATAGATGGTGCCGCCGACCATGCCGACGCAGCTGCGGTCGCCGAGGACCGAATCGAGATACTCCCGGCCATAACCGCAGATCACGGCGATGCCGCCGCCCATGAACTCGAAGGAGAAGGAGCCGGTGTTTTTCAGCACCCAGAACTGGGGCGGTTCGTAGGCCGGGTCGTGCTTCATCAGCGCGCCGCTGCGCACCCCGACCCGTCCGGCGACGTAGATCTTGCCGCCGGCGGCGCAGTGGGCGGTGGTGTCGCCGCCATCCCCCTTGATGACCAGGGTGGCGCCGGCGTTGAGCCAGCCGGCGTCGGCGCAGGCCGAGCCCTCGACGACGATCTCGGTGCCGTCGAGACCGAAGGAGCCGACCCGCTGGCCGGGGTTCTTCACGGTGAACTTGAGGGGCGAGCCGTCCTCGGTCCACAACGGCCCGCCGATGTTGTGATGCCCCGAGGAGAGAACTTCGAACTCCGTCTCCCCCGCTTCCAGGGAATGATAGATTTGCTGCAGCAGCACCTGGGTGGAAATGCGCTGATTCTTATCGTCAAAACCGATGATTTGAGCTGCCATATCTTTATTCTCCAAGAAGGAAAAAGGTAAAAGGTGAAAGGAAAAAGGAAGGGCAAGATCGATTTTTACTCGCCTTTAACCTTTGTCCTTTAGCCTTTATCCTGCCTTTCTAACAAACGTACTGGATCTGCAACCGCTCCGCTACGCCCCGGTCGGTGGCGACCAGGGCGTCGGCGCGTCCGACGGGCAACGACGAGTTGCCGATGGGGGCCATCAGCTTCCGCAGTTCCTGATCCATGGCCAGAAAGTAGTTGACGATGTTCTGCGCCGCCTTTTCCGGGTCGAGACGATGGACCAACCGGGGCTCCTGAGTGGTGATGCCGACCGGGCAGAGGCCGGTGTTGCAGGCATTGCAACGCCCCATCTCGTTGCCAATGCAGCCGGCCATCTGCAGAATCAGCTTGCCGGTGAAGACACCGTTGGCGCCGAGGGCGATCATCTTGAAGGCATCCGCCGCCAGATCGCCAGCGCGGCCGAGACCGCCCGCCGCCCACAGAGGGATCTGGCCCTGGCGCCCCTGGCTGACGGCGGCCAGGTAACAGTCGCGCAATTTGGAGACGATGGGATGGCCGGTGTGGTCGAGGGAGACCTCATGCGCCGCGCCGGTGCCGCCGTCGATGCCGTCGAGGAAGAAGCCGCCGACGATGTTGTAGGGGTCGCGCACCAGGTTGTTGAAGACGCTGACGCTGGTGGCCGAGGCCGCGACCTTGATCGCCACCGGCACCCGGAACTTGAAGGCGGCGTTGAAGGAGAGGAACATCTTCTGCACGCTCTCCTCGATGGAGTAGAGCCCCTGATGGTTCGGCGGGCTGAGCAGGTCGGCCTTGGGCACGCCGCGAATGGCCTGGATGTGCTCGGCGACCTTCTGCGCCATGAGCAGGCCGCCGTCGCCGGGCTTGGCCCCCTGGCCGATCTTGATGAGAATGCCGGCGGGATCCTCGACCATGTGCGGCATGGCCTTGACGATGCGGTTCCAGCCGAAATGGCCGGAGGCGATCTGCAGAATCATGTATTTCAGATATTTCGACTTGAGCAGGCGCCCCGGCATGCCCCCTTCGCCGCTGCACATGCGCACCGGCAGACCGCATTCCTCGTTGAGATAGGCGGTGGCCATGGCGACCGCTTCCCACATGCGCCAGGAGAGGGCGCCGATGGACATATCGCCGATGACCACCGGATAGATCCAGCGCACCGGCGGTGCCTGGCCATCCGGCTGCAGTTTGCCGTCGGTGCCGATTTTGAAGGGGAGCTTGCCCGGCGGCATGATGCGGCCGAAGGGGGCGAGCAGATCAAAAGTATGGCGCTGGGCGTCGAGGCTCGGGTCGGTCATCTGGGAGATGCGCCCGACCCGCAACTTATCCAGGGTGCGGGTCCCAGCTTCAAGGTTCTTGCGCCCGCCGCGTTTGACGGAATCCCCGGCCACGCAGCGGGTGACGATGGGGTGGCGGGTGTCGGGGTTACGCGCCGGCGCGATGGCGTCGTTGGGGCAGACCTTGGTACAGATGCCGCAACCCCGGCAATACTGGGTGAGATTGCGCACCTGGCGGATCACCGGCACCGCCGAGAAACGCTGCTTCGGCTCGGGCAGATCCCCCTCGGAAAAGACCATGCGCCGACGCTCGACCTTGGGCTCGATCGCCCGGAAGGAGCAGGCCGCGACGCAGGAGCCGCAGAGGGTGCAGCGGGAGGCGTCGTAGCGAATGACCCAGGGCAGGTCGTTGGCGGTGATATCCTGAACTTTTACTGTCTCCATCTGTGCACCTCCAGCTGATTATCGATCACCACCGTTTCCCGCTCGTGGGGGTAGATATCCTTCTCCCAGTTCCGCTCCGGCAGGATTTCGTTGATGCCGCAAACCTCCGAGGAAATCACCACGGTGTCGGCGTCGCGGCCGACCACCACCGGCCGCAGCTTCTTGGTGTCGCAGCAGGTGAAGAGGGTGTTGTCGGGCAAGACACCGATGATGGTATTCGGCCCGTTGATTTCCAGATGCGCCAGGGACTGGCGGATGGCCAGAAGCGAATCCCGGTCCTCGCGGCCGTCGATCTCCTCGAAGGGGAGCGGCGTGATGACGTGCTTGTAGTAAGAAAGCGGCCAGCCGAGGTGGCGATGGACGTAATGCAGGCTGTAGAGAAAACACTGGGAGTCGGACTCGAAACCGATGTAACCCCGGTGCAGCTTGCGCTGCAACTCCACATTCTTGAGATAAAAGGTGTTCTCGCCGTTGGCCAGGGCGGTGTAGCCCTGCAAAAAGAAGGGATGGGCGGCGTAGCGGACGATGTCGTAATTGGTATTCTGCCGGCACTGGGCGGTGATGACCCGGGCGGTGAAGCGGTCGTTGGGCTCCCAGAGCTTGAAATAGGTGCCGATATCCTTGGGATCGCCGATCTCCTTGAGGGTCACGACATCCGGCCAGAAGGAGTAGACGTAGCCCTGGTCGTCCTGTTCCAGCGCCCGACGGAGCTTCAGGCGCATGTCGAGGAGCAGGTCTTCCTTGGTCTGGCGATCTTCCTTTTTGTAGAACTTGGGGTAGTCGTAGGTCTGGAAGATGTAGTTGGGCATGGCGTTGATATCGAGCCCGGGTCGGGGATCGGTCTCCGGCATCCACTGCATCACCCGCTGGAAACCGGCGGCGTGGAGCATGTCCTCGGCGATCCGCACCCCTTCGTTGGTGCAGGCCAGGGAGAGAGTCGGCAGATGTTTGTAGGGCTCGAAAATACCGCCGAGGTCGTGCATGACCATGGCGAAACCCGAATTGTCGTGCCCCTTCTGCTGCGACTGCATGAGCAGCAGGGCCTGACTGGGGTGAACGTAGTTACGGCTTTTGATGGCTCCGATACGACACATGGGCAAAGTCTCCTGTGCGGGCGAGAGGACGGGGGCGACAACTCAATCTGGCCATCGACCGGGCGCACGGTGAACATATGCAAAAAAATATCCAATCATCTAAAATTTTTTCAGAAGAAACCGCACTGAAACATTTAATGGCTGTTATTATTAGATTATTTATTGATAGGAAGAGTTGAAAACAACCCACGAAAGGAGAAATAAGCCCACTAACGGCCTGAATCAATTTACTCATTCAATGTATTTTATTACTTGATAAATCGCGCGCTCCGTCGCCGAGAACTTCTCCGCCCCGTTCGCCGACATCCCGATTTCGGCAACAAAAAAGCCCCCTTCCGAGTGGAAGAGGGCTTTTTTGTTGCCGCGGAGAGCGGAGATCAGATCATTTCAACCCAGCCGTGTTGGTCGGGAAGTTTGCCGTACTGAATGCCGGTGAGCATGTCGTAGAGCCTTCCGGTCAATTCCCCCATCCGGCCGTCGCCGAGGGTCACGGTGCGGTCGCGGTAGGTGAACTGGCCGACGGGGGAAACGACCGCCGCCGTGCCGGTACCAAAAGCTTCCTTGAGGCGGCCGTTGCCGGCGCCTTCGAGAATTTCATCGACGGAAAGCGCCCGCTCCTCGACCTGAAGCCCAAGCTCCTTGACCAGGGCAAGGATCGAGCGGCGGGTGATGCCGTCGAGGATGGTCCCCTTCAGTGGCGAGGTCACTACCTTGCCGTCATAAAGGAAGCAGATGTTCATGCTGCCGACTTCCTCGACATACTTGCGCTCGACGGCATCGAGCCAGAGCACCTGATCGAAACCGAGGGCCGCCGCCTCCATCGAGGCTTTGAGGCTGGCGGCGTAGTTGCCGCCGGTCTTGGCCTCGCCGGTGCCGCCGGGGGCCGAGCGGACATAGCCGTCGGAGATATAGATCTTGACCGGACTGAAGCCGTTCTTGTAGTAGGCGCCGACCGGGGAGAGGATGATATAGAAGAGATATTTGCTGGAGGGATGCACCCCCAGATAGGGATCGGTAGCGATCATCGTCGGCCGGATGTAGAGGCTGGTGCCGAGGCTCTTGGGCACCCAGTCCGACTCCAGATGAATCAACGTCTTCAGCGCCTTGAGGACGAAATCGACATCGAGCTCGGGCATGCACATGCGCGCCGCGCTGCGATTGAAACGCTCGAAATTGTCCCGGGGGCGAAAGAGAGCGATATTCCCGTCCGGACGGCGGAAGGCTTTGAGCCCCTCGAAGATCTCCTGGGCGTAGTGCAGGACGGCACAGGATGGGTCGAGACTCAGGGGACCGTAAGGAACGATGCGCGGGGAATGCCAGCCCTCGCCGGCATCGTAATCCATAAGAAACATGCGGTCGGTAAAGAGATTGCCGAAGCCCAGCTTCGATTCATCCTCGAAGAGCGACTTCTTCGCCGTCAGGGGCTGGATATCGATATTCATGCGTTCTCGCCTCCGGTCATGACTGAACAAACCTAAGTTTGATGCTTCGCGAAAAGCATCCTGTCGGCCGGCAAAGAAAAAACGCCAATTGCAGCAACGCGGCAGTTGGCGAGATTTTTTGCGACGCCATCACGTTTGGTTTATTATCACAACCGCAACGGTCGGGCAAGGGATTTAAAGGCGCCTCCCGGCGGTCTCCGCCAGGAGGCGTCAATCGACGCCGAGGTCATCCTCGCGGGTCAGGTGGACATCGCCGTAAAGGAGGTTTTTCGCGTTTTCCCGCTCTTCTTCCTGATGAAAACGCCGCACCAGCCGTTCGTATTCGGCTCGCTCCGTGAGACGGTTCGACAGCCGAAAGTCCTGTTCGTGAACCCGCCAGAGATCTTCCATCGACAGACTCCTTCGCCAGAGGGAAAAGGGAATTATTACTTTGGATGGTAGCACCGGCGCGATGTCGGTCAAGGTATTTTTTACCCTTAGTGGTCGTTTTTTATTCATATCAAAAAATGCGGAGGGCGACCCCCTGGCCAATGGACATAAGCCGTGCTAGAAAATGGGAGTTGCCAAGAAAAGGAGAGCGGGATGACCTATGAAGAACTGCGTAAGGCCCGGGAGCTGTTCGGCCTGGGAGAACGGGCCGGACTGAAGGAGATCAAGGCCCGGCACCGGGTCCTGGTCAAAAGCCACCATCCGGACCGGAACAGCGACCACGTCCCGGAGCGGATCCGGGAGATCAACGCCGCCTACCGGATTTTGACCGAATATTGCGGCAACTACCGTTTCTGCTTCACGCAGGAAGAGTTTCTCGAACAGAACCCGGAAGAGCGCCTGCGCCGGCAGTTCGCCCAGGATCCGGTGTGGGGCGGGAAGTGACGAAAATCAGCTGATCAGCTCGAAGAGCTGGGTGGCGTCGTTGAAGTTGTAGATTTCGCCGGTCTCGATGATGTAATGCCAGCCGTGGATGTTGAGCTTGCCCTGGCGATAGCGCTCGGCCACATAGGGATAGGTCAGCAGGTTTTTCATCTGCACCAGCACGTTGACCTGCTCGGTAAGCCACTCGCGCTCCTCGGGAGAGTCGCCGGTCATCAAGCGATCGACCCGGCCCTTGACCTCCCGGGACACTTCCAGCCACTTGCGCACATGGGGCAAATGATCGAGCCGTTCCGGCGGCAGATTGAGGGCGGCGCAACCGCCGCAGTTGGAATGACCGCAGATGACGATGGTGTCGACTTCGAGGGCAAGGACGGCATATTCGATGACCGAGGTGGTGGCGACGTACTCCTCGGTCTGGCGGTAGGGAGGGACGATGTTGGCGATATTGCGAACGATGAAGAGTTCACCGGGATCGGTCTGGGTGATGAGATTGGGCACCACCCGCGAATCGGAGCAGCCGATAAAGAGCGTGTGCGGATTCTGTTTACGGCAGATATCCTGGAAGAGCTGGCGGTGGCGCTCGAAATCTTCCGCCATAAATTTCATGTAGCCGTTGAACAGTCGTTCCATCGCGCCTCCCGGAAAAGAAACCAGAGTGATTTACTGGGCGTTCTCTTCGGGAAAATAGCCGGGCCGGGGCAGGCTGTCAAGCCTCGAATCCCGACAGCTCAATGAGCCAGCCCGAGAAATTGAAGAGCCGTCTCCAGTTCGCGGTTGACGATCTGCTCCCAGCGAATGCCGAAGGACTCCAGTTCCCGCAGGGCCACCTCGAATTCGCCGACCCCCTGGGCGATATGGGCGTCGCTGCCGATCGTCACCGGCGCTCCCAACTCAGCGCAGAGGCGGATGATCTCCCGGCAGTTGACGCAACTTCCCTTGCGGCTGATGACGAAGGAGGAGTTGTTGATCTCCAGCGCGGTGCCGGTGGCGACGCTCCCCTCCACCACCGCGCGATGGTCGATGGGGAAATTGGGGTTGCCGGGATGGGAGATGACCTTGACCCGGGGGTTCTCCATCACCGCCAGGAGCGCCCGGGTGTTTTCCGCCACGCCCCGTCCGTCGAAACCGCAGTCCTCGTGGAACCCCGCCATCACCAGATCGAGACGCTCCAACAGGTGCTCGTCGAGATCGAGCCGCCCGACCCCGAGAATGTTGGCCTCGATACCGCGCAGCACCCGCACCCCGTGCAACATTTCGGGGATAAAGCGCAAAGCGGCAAAGTGATAGGGATGGGGCCCTCCCGGCAGAGCCGGGCCATGATCGGTCATGGCGACCATGCGCAACCCCCGCTGGGCCGCCTCCATGGCGATCTCGTTGATGGTGCTGTAGGCATGACCGGAAGCCAGGGTATGGACATGCAGATCGGCCTGGGGATGGTGCGGATACGCCATGAAAATGCCTCCCGGATGAGTCGTGAGAAGGCGTATACATAACACAGCTTGTCGGAAATGACCAGTCTCCCAAGATGAAGATGCGCGCAAATGCCTTGTCGGCCGGGGCGGGGCGTGATATTTATTGTAGTCTTGCTTAAACCTCGCATTCGACAGGCCAGCCATGCAAACCACCGACATCTCCCCGCAAATCACCCGCCCCGCCCGCTATCTCGGCGGTGAACTGGGGAGCCTGCGCAAAGACCCCGCGACCGTGGAACTCACCGTCGCCCTGGCCTTCCCCGACGTCTACGAAGTGGGGATGAGCCACCTCGGCCTGGCGATCCTCTACCATCTGCTCAACGCCCGGGACGGCATCGCCGCCGAGCGGGTCTACGCCCCCTGGCCGGACATGGCGACAGAGCTGCGCACCACGAACCGCCCCCTGACGACCCTGGAATCGGGCCGTCCCCTGGCGACCTGCGACATCGTCGGCTTCACCCTGCAATACGAACTCTCCTACAGCAACGTCCTGGCCATGCTCGACCTAGCCGGCATCCCCCGTCGCCGCGAGACGCGAAGCGCGGAGATGCCGCTGATTCTGGTCGGCGGCCCCTGCGCCTTCAATCCCGAGCCGCTGGCCGACTTCATCGACGCGGCGGTCATCGGCGACGCCGAAGAGGCTCTGGTCGAAGTGGCGCAGGCGGTGCTGGCCGCGAAACAGGCGGGGGAATCCCGAGAACGCCTGCTTGAACGCCTGGCAGCCATCGAAGGGGTCTACGTCCCCTCTTTTTTCGCCGTCGACTACCAGGCGGACGGCCGCATCGCCGCCATCCGTCCGCTACGGGAGGGCTACGTTAAAGTCCGCCGGCGCTTTCTCGCCGATCTCGACGGCGCGCCCTATCCGACCCGCCCCATCGTCCCTTTCATGAACACCGTGCACGACCGGGTAGCGGTGGAAATCGCCCGCGGCTGCACCCGCGGCTGCCGCTTCTGCCAGGCCGGCTACATCTACCGGCCGGTGCGGGAACGAAGTCCGGGGCGCATCGTCTCGATCATCGAGGACTCCCTGGCCCATTCGGGCTACGAGGAAGTCTCCCTCCTCTCCCTTTCCACCGGCGACTTCACCTGCATCGAGCCGCTGCTTAAAGAGCTGATGACCCGCCATGCGGATGACAAGGTGGCGATCTCCTTCCCCAGCCTGCGCGTCGGCTCCCTCACCGAAGGATTGATGGAGGAGATCAAGAAGGTGCGCAAGACCGGCTTCACCCTCGCCCCGGAGGCAGGGAGCGAACGCCTGCGGCAAAGCATCAACAAGGGGATCACCGAAGCGGATCTGCTCGATACCACCCGCAGCGCTTTCGCCCTCGGCTGGCGCATCATCAAGCTCTATTTCATGATGGGCCTGCCGACGGAAACGGATGCCGACCTCGACGCCATCGTCGATCTGGCGGGCCAGGTCAAGCGCACCGGCAAGGGCACGCCCGGCGGCGCCGACGTCAATGTCGCGGTCTCGACCTTCGTCCCCAAGGCGCACACCCCTTTCCAGTGGGAAGCGCAGCTTGGCATCGACGAAACCCTGCGCCGTCAGCAACGACTGCGCGACGGCCTGCGCCAGAAGAAATTACGCCTGAAATGGCACGACGCCCGCCTCTCCTTCATGGAGGGGGTCTTCGCCCGGGGGGACCGCCGTCTCGGCGCGGTGCTGGAACAGGCCGTGGATCGCGGCTGCGGTTTCGACGGCTGGCACGAGCACTTCCGCTTCGACGCCTGGGAGGAGGCCTTTGCCGCCTGCGCCATCGAGCCGACCTGGTATCTGCGTGAGCGAATGGAAGATGAAATCCTCCCCTGGGAGCACATCGACTGCGGCATCCCCAAGAGCTTCTTCGCCGCCGAGCGTCGCCGCTCGCGGGGGGGCGACCCCACCCCCGACTGCCGGGGGGGCAAGTGCCACGGCTGCGGCATCTGCGACTTTGAAACCTTACGCATGCGTCTGATCGACGATGTCCACATGCCGCCGCGCCCACCGGCCCGGGAACAGTTCACCCCCGACCAGGAAGGACGCTACCGGCTGCGGTTGCGCCTCGCCAAGGACGGCCGGGCACGGATGATCTCCCATCTCGAATTCATGAACGTCGTGCAGCGGGCGGTGCGCCGGGCCGGACTCCCCCTGCGCTTTTCCCAGGGCTTTCATCCGGCGCCGCGCATTTCCTTCCCCGACGCCCTGCCTACCGGGGTGGCGAGCGATGCCGAGATCATCGACCTGGAACTCTATCGTCCGGTCGAGGCCGAGGAAGCGGTCCTTGCCCTCGATGCCCAACTTCCCGAAGGATTGCGGATTCTCGCGGGCGCCCTGGTCGACTGGCGCACCCCGGCGCCGGCCACCAGCATCGCCGCCTCCGTCTATCATGTGCGTCTGCCGTCACAGCCGCCGGCCGATCTGGACGACCGCCTCGCCGCCTTTCTTGCCGCCGAGCATGTGCCCGCGCTGCGTGACAAAGGGGACGGCCGAAGGGTCGAAGTCGACCTGCGGCCGGGCGTGGTGGAGCTCAAGCGGCGGCAGGGTGAACTGATCCTGACCCTGGCCAAAGGCAGCCCGACCCTGCTCGCCGGGCACCTGCTCGGCCTGGAGATCGATCAGGCGCGCCGGCTCGACATCCGCAAGACCGACGTGCGCCTCGTTGAAGGCGCGGCGGGGGCCGGAAGCGAAGAAAAATTTCACTGCGAACCACTATAGAAATACCGAGCTTTTCCTATTCATCTTCAGACAAACGGAGGTCCCATGGCCAAGGAACTGGTCATCAACACCACCTCCCACGAAACCCGGGTCGCCCTGCTGGAAAGCGGCCACATCGCCGAACTCTACATCGAGCGCACCCGGGAACGGGGGATCGTGGGCAACATCTACCTCGGCAAGGTCATCCGCGTGCTTCCGGGCATGCAGGCGGCCTTCGTCGACATCGGCCTGGAAAAGGCCGCCTTTCTCTATGTCGCCGACGTACTCGACGAAATGGAGGCGGTCGAGCAGTTCATCGAGGGGGGCAGCTCCCACGCCAAGCCCGAGGACGACGGCGGCAAGCCGGAACGCCCGCCCCTGCCGCCGATCGAGGATCTGCTTCAGGAAGGGCAGGAAATCCTCGTCCAGGTCGCCAAGGAACCCCTCGGCACCAAGGGCGCCCGCATCACCTCGCACATCTCCCTCCCCGGGCGGCACCTGGTCTACATGCCGACCGTCGATCACATCGGCATCTCGCGGCGCATCGAAAACGAAGAAGAGAAGGACCGCCTGCGGCGCATCGTCGAGGAAATCCGCCCCTTGGGCACCGGCTTCATCGTGCGCACCGCCGCCGAAGGCAAGAGCGAAGAGGATCTGCGCGCCGACATGCAGTTTCTCGTCGGGCTCTGGAAGGAAATCGCCCAGCGGCGGGAAGATCGTCGTGCCACCTGCCTGATCCACTCGGATCTCGACGTCACAAGTAAGGTGCTGCGCGACATCCTCACCGAAGACGTCAGCCGCATCGTCGTCGACTCGCAGGTCGAATACAACAAGATCGTCCGCTTTCTCGGCACCTTCATGCCCAAGTTGCAATACGTCATCGAGCTCTACGATGAAACCGAGCCGATCTTCGACGCCTTCGGCCTGGAAGTGGAGATTGCCCGCGCCCTGGGGCGCAAGGTCTGGCTCAAGAGCGGCGGGCACATCATCATCGAGCAGACCGAGGCGCTGACCGCCGTCGACGTCAACACCGGACGCTTCGTCGGCAAGCACAACCTGGAAGACACCATCCTCAAGACCAATCTCGAAGCGGTCAAGGAGATCGCCTTTCAGCTGCGCCTGCGCAACATCGGCGGTCTGATCATCATCGACTTTATCGACATGGAAAAGGAAGTCCACCGGGAAAAGGTCCACTCGGCCCTGGAGGAAGCGCTGAAAAACGACAAGGCCAAGACCAACATCCTCAAGATTTCCGAGTTGGGCCTAGTGGAGATGACCCGCAAGCGGGTACGGGAAAGCATCGGCCGCACCCTCTGCGAGCCCTGCCCCTATTGCGAGGGGAAGGGCTACGTCAAGAGCCGGGTCACCACCGTTTACGAAATTTTCCGCGACCTGCGCCGGGAAATTCCCGGGCTGCCCGGCAGCCGCCTGAGCCTGCTGGTCCATCCGGACATCGCCGCGCTCCTTTACGATGAAGAACGCGCCGGCATCGAGGAACTGGAGCAACTCTTCGCCAAACAGATCAGCATCACCGCCCGTCCCGGCTATCACTTGGAAGAATTCGAAATCGTCATGGAATAAGATTCCCCTTGACAGAGGCGGAGCCGGCAAATATAGTGCCTTTTCGTCTTTAAAGGACAACAAACCGAGAGCGAGGTGAATTGCATGTACGCGGTAATCAAGACCGGAGGAAAACAGTACAAAGTTTCCGAAGGAGACCTGCTGAAGGTCGAGAAAATCGAAGGTGAGGTGGGTAGCACCATCGAGCTGAGCGAAGTCCTCATGGTCGGCGGAGAAGAGGTTAAAATCGGGACACCTCTATTGCCTGGCGCGAAAGTCAGCGCGCGCATCGTGGAGCAGGGCAAGGACAAGAAAGTCCTCGTCTTCCACTCCCGGCGCCGGAAGACCCAGCGCAAGATGTATGGACACCGTCAACCGATCACCCGCCTGAAGATCACAGGCATCGAGGCTTAAGGAGGCTTACCCATGGCACACAAAAAGGGCGTCGGCAGCTCCAAGAACGGCCGCGACAGCGCCGGCCAACGGCTGGGTGTGAAGCGGTTCGGTGGCCAGCAGGTCACCGCGGGGTCGATTCTGGTCCGCCAGCGCGGCACCACCTTTCATCCCGGCAACAACGTCGGCTGCGGCAAGGACTACACCTTGTACGCGCTGATCGACGGCGTGGTCAAATTCGAGCGCAAGGACAAGCTGCGCAAGAAAATCAGCGTCTACACCGCTGAGTAACGGCCCGCCGGCGGAGTCGCCGAAAAACTCGAAGCCCGAGGTTCGTCTTTTAGAACTTCGGGCTTTTTTCTTAATTACCGGCTACGGCCAGGCAAGTAGTGATCATGAAATTCGTTGATGAAGTCAAAATCCATGTCAAGTCCGGCGATGGCGGACGCGGCTGTCTCTCCTTCCGCCGCGAGAAGTTCATCCCTCTGGGTGGTCCCGACGGCGGCGACGGCGGCAATGGCGGCAACGTCTGGTTCTGCGTCGACAGCGGCCTGTCGACCCTCCTCGACTTCCGCTACAAGGTCCATTACAAAGCGGAGCGCGGCGCTCACGGCATGGGTAAGAACCGTCACGGCAAAGGCGGCGAGGATCTCTTCATCAGCGTCCCCCCCGGTACCCTGATCTACGATGACGACAGCGGCGAACTGCTCGCCGACCTCACCGCCAAAGATCAGCAAATGCTGCTGCTCAAGGGGGGCATGGGCGGTCGCGGCAACGCTCGCTTCATGACCAGCACCAACCGCGCCCCGCGCCACACCCAACCGGGAATGCCGGGGGAGGAGCGCAATCTGCGCCTGCAACTCAAGCTGCTCGCCGATGTCGGTCTGGTCGGCATGCCCAACGCCGGCAAATCGACCCTGATCTCCTCCGTTTCGGCGGCGCGGCCGAAGATCGCCGACTATCCCTTCACCACGTTGATCCCCAACCTCGGCGTGGTTGCCTACGGCGGCTATAAATCCTTCGTCATGGCCGATATCCCCGGCCTCATCCAGGGCGCCAGCGAAGGGCACGGCCTCGGCACTCGCTTCCTGCGCCATGTGGAGCGGACCAATCTCTTTCTGCACCTGGTCGACGCCTCTTCCATGCAGGAAGGGGATCCCATCGAAAATTTCGAAATTATCAACCGCGAGCTGGAGCGGCACGATCCCGAACTCCTCGCCAAGCAGCAGTTCGTGGTGCTGACCAAGCAGGACATCACCGAGGTCCGCGAACGCCTGAGCGAACTGGTCCCCTACTTTGAAGCGAAAGGCTACCGGGTTTTCCCCCTCTCCGCCGCCACCGGCGACGGCACCCGGGCGCTGGTCGAGGCCGTCGGCCTGGAGCTGGAGCGCCTGCGCCGGGAAGGGGCGCCGGAGGATCCGCCGGAGCTGCCTTGACAGCTCTTTCGCCGGAAAGGTAAGATGGCGCCCGCCGTCCGCCGGAGCCCTTTTATCACGAGACAAGCCACCCCGATCATGCGAAAAAATCTCCTCTCCCATGTCAAGCGCGTCGTCGTCAAGGTCGGCAGCGGTGTCCTTTCCAACGGCGACGGCCTCGACCGCCGGGCCATCGACCAGCTCAGTCGGGATATTGTCGAGCTGCGCAAGCGCGGCTACGAAGTAGCGCTGGTCTCCTCCGGGGCGGTGGCCGCCGGCAAGGGGGATCTCGGCATCGTCGGCCGCCCCCGCACCATTCCCCTGAAACAGGCCGCCGCCGCCATCGGCCAGAGCCGCCTGATCAGCTTCTACGAGGAGGCCTTTCACCGGCACGACCTCAAGGTCGCGCAAGTACTGCTGACCCGGGACGACCTCGCCAACCGGCGCCGCTATCTCAACGCCCGCAACACCCTGATGACCCTGCTCGACTACGACGTGCTGCCGATCATCAACGAAAACGATACGGTCGTGGTCGACGAGATCCGCTTCGGCGACAACGACAATCTCTCGGCCATGGTCACCAATCTGATTGAAGCCAACCTGCTCGTCATCCTCTCGGATGTGGACGGCCTTTACGACCGCGACCCCCGCGACAATCCCGAGGCCCGGCTGCTCCATGAAGTACCGCGCATCACCGAGGAGATCGAGGCGATGGCCGGCGGCTCCGGCAGCGACGTCGGCACCGGCGGCATGGCCACCAAGGTCCGGGCGGCCAAGCGCGCCGCTCTCTACGGCGTCGGCACGGTCATCCTCAACGGCCGCGAGGCGGGGATGCTCGGCCGGCTCTTCGACGGCGAGCCGATCGGCACCTACTTTCTCCCGGCCAGCAACCGCATGGCCGCGAAAAAACACTGGATCGCCTTCACCAAGAAGCCGCGGGGCAAGCTGCTGCTCGACAGCGGCGCCGTGACCGCCATCGTCGAGCGCGGCAAGAGCCTGCTCCCCTCGGGGATTCGCGGGGTCGAAGGAGGCTTCGACCGGGGGGACGCGGTGCGGCTGTGCGGCCCGGACGGCGAGGAATTCGCCAAGGGGGTGATCAACTATTCCCTGGCCGAGCTGTTGCGCATCATGGGCAAGAAAACCTCGGAAATCGAAACGATTCTCGGCTATAAATATGGGGACGAAGTGGTTCACCGGGACAACCTGGTGCTGAAAGACCAGCCCCCCACGCCCGCCGAGGAAAGCTGACCGCAACGCCACGCCCAAGGAGACGACGATGACCATTCGCAACGAGATGCTGCAACTGGCCCGGGAGGCCAAGGAGGCCGGCCGGGTCATGGCCAACCTTTCCTCCGCCGTCAAGAACGACCTGCTCGTGCGCATGGCCGCCGCTCTCGAAGGAGGTTCGGAACAGCTCATCGCGGCCAACGAAGAGGATCTGGCGGCGGCGCGGGAACGGGATCTGGCGCCGGCCATGATCGACCGCCTGGTCCTCGACGAGGAGCGCATCAAGGCCATGGCCGACGGCCTGCGGGAGGTCGCCGCCCTGCCCGACCCGGTCGGCGAGATTACCGGCATGTGGCGCCGCCCCAACGGCATCCAGGTCGGGCGCATGCGCATCCCCCTGGGGGTCATCGGCATCGTCTACGAGTCGCGCCCCAACGTCACCGCCGATGCCGCCGGGCTCTGCCTGAAGAGCGGCAACGCCGTGATCCTGCGCGGCGGCTCCGAATCGATCCATTCCAACACCGCCATCGGCGCCCTGCTCAAGGAAGTGCTGCGGAAAATGCGCCTGCCCGCCGCCGCCCTGCAGGTGGTCGCCACCACCGACCGCGCGGCGGTCCTCGAACTGCTCAAGCTCGAAGAGGAAATCGACCTGATCATCCCCCGCGGCGGCGAAGGCCTGATCCGGTTCGTCAGCGAGAATTCGCGGATTCCGGTGATCAAGCACTACAAGGGGGTCTGTCACGCCTTTGTCGACGCCAGCGCCGATTTCGACATGGCCGAGAAGATCTGCCTCAACGCCAAAGCCCAACGTCCCGGCGTCTGCAACGCCCTGGAAACCCTGCTCATCCACAAGGACATCGCCGAAACCTTCGTCCCGCGCATCGTCGCCGCCCTGCGTCAGGCCGGGGTGGAAGTGCGCGGCTGCGAAGTGACGCGTGCCTTCGCACCGGACGTCACCCCCGCCGGCGAGAGCGACTGGCCCGCCGAATATCTCGATCTGATCCTGGCGGTCAGGGTGGTCGACGATCTCGAGGAAGCGGCGGAGCACATCAACCGTTACGGCTCGCTGCACACCGAAACGATCATCACTCGCGACTACGCCAACGCCCAGCGCTTCATCCGCGAGATCAACTCCAGCGTCGTCATGGTCAACGCCTCGACCCGCTTCTCCGACGGCAACCAGCTCGGCCTCGGCGCCGAAATCGGCATCTCCACCACCAAACTCCACTCCTTCGGCCCCATGGGCCTGGAGGATCTGACCACCCGCAAGTTCATCGTACTGGGCGATGGGCAGATAAGACCCTAGAAACAGTGATTGGTGATTAGTTGTTGGTGATTGGCAAAGACAAAACCAATCACTAATCACCAATACCCAATCACTCTGCGATTTTCATGAAACTCGGCATTCTCGGCGGCACTTTCAACCCCATTCACCTGGCGCATCTGCGGATCGCCGAGGAGGTGCGGGAGGCCCGCGCCCTCGACCGGGTGCTTTTCATTCCCGCCGCCGTCCCGCCGCACAAACCGCTGGTCGGGGACATCCCCTTCGCCCAGCGTCTGGCCATGGTCGAGGCGGCCATCGCCGACCAGCCAGCCTTCGCCGCTTCGGACATCGAAAACCGCCGCCCGGGCAAGAGTTATTCCGTCCACACCCTCGAAGCCCTGCGCCAGGAATATCCCGGCGCCGAGTTCTTTTTCATCATCGGCCTCGACTCTTTTCGCGATCTCTCCACCTGGAAGGAATATCAACGGCTTTTCGAGCTGACGCACCTGGTGGTGGCGGCCCGCCCGGGGGTGGCCGAGGGCGATCCGAAAAGCCTCCTGCCCATTGCCATCATGAAAGACTTCTGTTATAATCGCGCCTCCAATTCGCTGGAGCATCACAGCGGAAATTCGATCTTTTTCGTCGAGGAGACGCTGCTCGACATCTCATCCACCCGGATTCGCCGGATGGTCGCCGAAGGTCGCTCGATCCGCTATCTGGTTCCGGCACCGGTTCTCGACTATATCGACCGCCACGGTCTCTACCGTGGTCAGGAAAGGTTTTAAGCACTTTGCAGTCACCAGATCGGGCCATACTCTGCGCCGCCTATGCCTTGGAAAAAAAGGCCTACAACGTCCGCCTGCTTGAAGTCAAGGGGCTCTCCTCGCTGACCGACTACCTGCTCATCGCCAGCGGCCGTTCCGACCGTCAGGTCCAGGCCATCGCCGAAGGCGTGCGCCTGGGGCTGAAACAGGACCACGCCACCGCCCCCCTCGCCGTCGAGGGGATGAACGAGGGGCGCTGGGTGCTCATCGACTACGGCGACGTCATGGTCCACGTCTTTCAGGAGCCGGTGCGGGACTTCTACGATCTCGACGGACTCTGGAGCGAGGCCGCCGAGGTGACCATCCCCGAGAAGTATCACTGGGAGCGCTCCGCCGCGGCCCGGTGAAGCTCAAACTGATCTGCGTCGGCAAACTCTCCGAGGCCTTCCTCCGCGACGGTGTCGAGGAGTACGCGCGGCGCCTGCAACGTTATCTGCCCTTCTCCTGCCTGGAACTCAAGGAGGAAAAGTCCGGAAAAAAAGCCGACCCCCGGCTCATCCGGGAACTGGAAGGCGAGCGCATCCTCGGGCGCATCCCGCCGGAAGCCTATGTGTTCATTCTCGATGAACGGGGCAAGGCGCTGACCTCGGAAGGACTGGCCGCCTTGCTCGAAGGGCACATGGTGCAAGGGACAACGGAACTGGTCGCGGTCATCGGCGGTGCCTACGGCCTGAGCGACAGGGTCCGGCAACGGGGGGATATGATTCTCTCCCTGTCGGCCATGACCTTCACCCATCAGATGGCGCGGCTCTTCCTGCTCGAACAGCTCTATCGGGGCTGCACCATCATGCGCAACGAACCTTACCATAACCGCTAAAGGGGCTTAGGCCCCGGGAGACGTAGAGAGAGAATGGATGAAGCACAGCTCGAAGCCGCCCGGGAGCGCCTGCTACGCCTGCGCCTGGAAGTCATGCGCGAAGTGCGTAGCGCCGCCGACGCTTCCCGCGAAATGGGGCAGGACGGGGTTCCCGATATCGGCGACATGTCGGCCAACACTTACAGCCGGGACCTGCTCCTCAACCTGAGTGAAAATCAACGCCAGAAGATCCGCGACATCGATGTGGCTCTGGAGCGTCTGGCACAGGGGGAATACGGCATCTGTGCCCGCTGCGGCGACGAAATCGCCCCAAGGCGCATGGAAGTCCGTCCTTTTTCAAGGTATTGCATCGATTGTAAAACCGACGTCGAAAAATTCGGCGAATAGAATCCGTTTCGGGCGGTTCCGCCCCCAGGAGGATGTCATGACCCTGCTTGTCGGCCTTTTACTGATCATCCTGTTCCTTGCCTTCTTCATCTACTTCTCCGGGCTCAACCCCCAAGCAGTCACCATCTTCCTGTACGGCGACCACAGCTTTTCCACCTCGGCGGCGATCCTTGTCATCGGCTGCATCGCCATCGGGTTGTTCGGCGGGGTGCTGGCCAACGCCTACAACCTCTTCAGCTACCAGGTGCGTAACATCCGCAGCACCCGCCGGGAAAAACGCAACAAAGAAGTCGTCGCCAACTATCGCGAAGGCATGACCCGCCTCCTTTCTGGCGACCTGAAGAAGGCCGACGACCGCCTGCAACGGGCCCTCGACCGGGACCCCTCGCGCCTGGAGACCCACCTGGCCATGGCCAGCGTGAAGCTTCAGGAAGGAGAGGCGGAAAAGGCCCTGGCGGTGCTGCTCAAAGCTCGGGAGAAAGAACCGAAAAGCCTGGAAGTACTCTTCAAACTGGCCGCCACCTACGAAGATTGCGCTCAGAACGCCGAGGCCAGCAAGGTCTACGAGGACATTCTCGCGATCGACGCCGGCAACCGCAAAGCCATGCGCAGCCTGCGCGACCTGCTGATAAAACGCAGCTTGTGGAAAGACGCGCTGGAGTTGCAGAAGCGGATTCTCAAAGCCAGCCAGGGCACCCGCCGCCAGGGGGAAGAGCAGGAAAAACTTCTCTTCCTGCGCTATGAAGTCGCTCGCCAGGGACTGGAAGACTCCAAGGGGCAGAGCAAGAACGATCTCAAGGAACTGCGAGACATCGTCAAGGCTTCGCCCAATTTCGTGCCGGCCCGGGTCTCCCTGGGGGATGCCCTGCGCGACCAGGGCAAGACCGAGGAGGCCTCGCAGACCTGGCTCGACGGCTACAAGGCGCTGGGCAAGAGCGTCTTCCTCACTCGCCTGGAAGACCTCTACCTCTCCACCGAGAACCCTTCGACCCTGTTGTCCATCTATCGCTCTGTCGGCAACGAGCGCAGCGAGGACCTGACCTTCCGCCTCTTCTTCGGCAAGCTGCTGCTGCGCCTGGAGATGGTCGACGAGGCCTTCGAGCAATTGCGCGCCATCGAAAACGCCGGGGTCGACACCCCGCAGCTGCGCCTGCTCCTGGGCGAGGCCTATCGCCGCCGCAACCGCATGGACGAGGCGATTGCCGAATACCAGAAGGCCCTGGGACTCGACCCCCAGCTGCGTCTCGGCTTTGTCTGTGAAAGCTGTCAAAATCCCTCCCCCGACTGGCTGAGCCGCTGTCCCAAGTGCGGCGCCTGGGGTTCCTACATCCTCGAAGGTCGTCAGAAGATGGATAAACTGGCCCGTGTTCCCCAGGCGCCAGAAGCCCGCGTCATCCACCACGGAGAGCGCAGCGCATGACCTTGATTGTCAAGCGTCCCCTGGCCCTGGTCATTCTCGACGGATGGGGGATCAACGAAAACTGCGCCAACAACGCCGTCTGCCTGGCCAGGACGCCGTATATCGATGCCCTTTTTAAAGACTTCCCCTCGACCCGTATCGGTGCCTCGGGGATGGATGTCGGTCTGCCTGAAGGGCAGATGGGCAACTCGGAGGTCGGCCATCTCAACCTCGGCGCCGGACGCATCGTCTATCAGGATCTGACCAAAATCACCAAAAGCATTCAGGACGGCGATTTCTTTACCAATCCCGCCTTTGTTCAAGCCATCGACAAAGTTCAGGCGAGCGGCGGCAAACTGCATCTCATGGGGCTGCTCTCCGACGGTGGCGTCCACTCCCATAGCAACCACCTCTATGCCCTGCTCGAACTGGCCAAGGGCCGGGGCCTGCGGGATGTCTGCGTCCATGCCCTGCTCGACGGTCGCGATACCCCGCCGCGCAGCGCCGTCGATTATCTGGCGGAACTGGAAGAACGCATCGCCCGCATCGGCGTCGGCCGTGTCGCCACTATCTGCGGCCGTTTTTACGCCATGGACCGGGACAACCGCTGGGAGCGGGTGGAACGGGCCTACCGGGCACTGGTCCAGGGGATCGGTCAGCCCGTCGCCGACAGCGCCGCCGCCATCGCGGGAGCCTACCAGGCCGGTCAGGGGGATGAATTCGTCGAGCCCCGGATCATTGGGGCGCCGGGAACCATCGACGACGGCGATGCGGTGATTTTCTTCAACTTCCGCGCCGACCGCGCCCGGGAGATCACCCGCGCCCTCACCGAGAAGAATTTCACCGCCTTCCCCCGGGAAAAGACCCCGCGCCTGGTCGACTTCGTCTGCCTCAGCGATTACGACGCCACCTTTGACCTGCCCGTCGCCTTCCCCGCCACCGGCAATCCCAATATCCTCGGCGAGATCGTCGCTCGCGCCGGATTGCGCCAGTTGCGCATCGCCGAAACGGAAAAGTACGCCCACGTCACCTTCTTCTTCAACGGTGGCAACGAGGAACCCTTCGCCGGCGAGGACCGGGCTCTCATCCCCTCGCCCAAGGAAGTCGCCACCTACGACCAGAAGCCGGCCATGAGCGCCCCTCAGGTCGCCGATGAAGTGGTGACACGCATCGCTTCGGGCGTCTACGACCTGATCGTTCTCAACTTCGCCAATCCCGACATGGTCGGGCATACCGGCATTCTGCCCGCCGCCATCGCCGCCATGGAGACGGTCGACACCTGCCTCGGCCAGGTGGTCGACGCCGTCCTCGCCGCTGGCGGCCGCCTGCTGATCACCGCCGATCACGGTAATTGCGAGCAGATGACGGACGCGCAGGGCAAGCCCCACACCGCCCACACTACCAATCCTGTGCCCCTGATTCTGGTCGATCCCGACCTGTGCGGCGCCAAACTGCGCCAGGGCATTCTCGCCGACATCGCGCCGACCCTGCTGCAACTGCTCAACCTGGAAAAACCCCTGGAGATGACCGGCTCCTCGCTGCTCATCCCCTGATGCTCCGACCGGCGCCCGCGGGCGCCGGTTTTTTTTGCGGGGAAACATGGCGCTGCTCACTTACCTCAAATCGGAACTGAGCGGTCTGTTCGATCTCCTGCTGCCGCCGACCTGCGCCTTCTGCCGCGCCGAGGCGCCGACCCCCTCGCCTGCTGGCATCTGCCCAAACTGCCTGACCCAACTGCTCCCTCTCCCTGCCGCCCGTTGCTCCCGCTGCGCCCTTCCCTATCCGACAGAGGCGGGCGGCCCCCACCTCTGCGAAACCTGCCTGCGTCGGCCGCCGGACTTTTCGGGCGTGGTCGCCGTCGGCGTCTATCAGGATCTCCTACGGGAGAGTATCCACCGCTTCAAATACGAGCAGAGCATCCATCTCGACCACCCCCTGGGGACGCTGCTCGCCCAACGACTGGCGATAGAGGCCACGGACTTCCGCCCCGAGCTGATTCTGCCCGTCCCCCTGCACCCGCGACGACTGCGGGAGCGGGGCTACAACCAGTCGCTCCTCCTCGCCCGTCGCCTCGGCAAAGAGTTGCGGGTTCCGACGGAACCCCGGCGCCTGCGGCGCATCCGCCCGACGCCGCCGCAACAGGGACTCCCCCTGGCCGCCCGGCAACGCAATCTGCGCGGCGCCTTCACCCTGAGCGCGCCTTTGCGCGGCGAAAAGATTCTGCTCATCGACGACGTCATGACGACCGGCGCCACCCTGCGGGAGTGTGCCCAAGTCCTCAAAGCCGGCGGTGCCGGTGAAATCCTGATCGCCGTCCTCGGCCGGGCGGCGCGCCACCACTGACCCCGAACCCCACTTACCTTTCCGGAGCCGCGCCATGATCCCCTGGCAACTGATCGATTCCTCCCCCATCCCTGGCGGCGGCGGAGAGTTGCAACTCTTCCAACGCAACACCGAGTTCACTATCAACATTGTCGGCGGCGGGGTGCTGATGAGTACCCACGCCCACGCCTCAGAGGATGCCCTGGCCGAACGGACCTGTCGGGAAATCGCCGGGCGGGACCGGCCCCGGGTGCTGATCGGCGGCCTCGGCATGGGCTTCACCCTGGCTGCCGCCCTGCGCCGTCTCGGCCCCGAGGCCGAGGTGGTGGTGGCCGAACTGGTGCCGGCTGTGGTCCGCTGGAACAGTGAGATACTGGGGGAGTTTGCCGGCCACCCGTTACAAGACAGCCGAACCCGAGTGCGGGAGGGGGATGTGGGCAAGGTGATGAAGGAAGAACGGCAGGGATTCGACGCGATTTTGCTCGATGTCGACAACGGCCCGTCGGGCCTGACCCGCAAGAAGAACAACTGGCTCTACGGCTTGGACGGACTGACGGTGGCCTATACCGCCCTGCGCCCCCAGGGGCTGCTCGCCGTCTGGTCGGCCGGCCCCGACCGCGACTTCCACGAACGCCTGCGCAAGGTCGGCTTCACCGTCCGCCAGACCCAGGCCCGCGCCCACGGCGACAAGGGAGAGCGGCACATCATCTGGCTCGCCGCGCGGGGGGCATGAAGGACGACCTGCGGACTCAGTGGACGCTTGATTTCCGCGCTGGGGGGTGGCGAGGGATGTAAATACCGCGTACACAGTGGCGGCCATGGTCGAGACTGGGGTATTCGCGGCAGATATCGGGCTTGATCTCGTGGATGGCGCAGAGGGCTTTATCGTCGTCGCCGCGTTGCAGAAAGGGGCAGGGATCACCCCGTCGGCCGTTTCGTGGATCGACCCAGATCCAGCCGTAAGGACTTACCAGGGCCAGCAGATCTTCCCGCCCCAGCCGCCGCCAGCGTTCGATATCCCCCGGCGAGGCATGCAGATAGCCGCCGTAGGCCTCGCAACACATTCCACAAGCCAGGCAACCGCGCTCGACTTCCTCTTTTCCGGGATGAATTTTGTCCCACAGGCGGCAAAGCACTTCGATCATCATTCGACGCCTCCCTTCCCAACTCCCCCTCAAAAGATTATTCTTCGACGAAATATACTGCTGTTAGTTTTTCAACTAACTGATAATCATAAAACAATCATCACAGACACAGTCAATACATGAAATGAATAGTTATTTACAAAATATCGTTCTACTTTGAAGATGTCAAGACCACGACCTACCTGGAAATGCTAAACACCCCCTACCGGCAGCGGCCCAAACGCATCAACGGGCGATAAAATCGAGACGATAACGATTCTTCAGAATTTTCATCAAGGCGTTCACCCCCTTCAGGGCGGAACGCAGGCGCTCGCGTTCACTGGGAGTCATGAGCAGCGGATCGATGTAGTTGGTCGGAACCGCCTTCGCGGCCAGAGCGCGCAACTGCATGGAGAGCCGTAGGCGCATCAGATAGGAGAAGGATTCACCGAAGACCTCGACATCGTTGGCCGAGAAGATACCACGCGTACCCAATTGCTCAATCTTGTCCCAGGTTGTGCCGTTGAAGAGCCCCTGCTCAAGGGCCAGCAGGCTGACCCCCTGGGTCAGGGCAAAGATGCCGTGTTTTTTGATATCGACCTTGCCACGCCCCTCACCGCGACGTTCAACGAGAATCCGGCCAAACATGCCGACCCGCGCCCGAAATCCGAAAACATGGCGCGCCATGTACGGCAAATAGAGGGCGTTGCGCTGAATGCAGTTTTGCACATGGTCGTGCAGTTCCCGCTCCAGGGAAACATCCCCATGCAGGGTACGGAAATCCTGAAACATGCTGAAATTCACTAGAGACTCCGGCTTGGGCACGGAAATCCACTGAGCGAGGCGCTCCTTCCAGGCAGAGAGGCTGTGCCGCCACTCCGGGTTGCAGGCCAGGGTATTGCCAGGACAACGGGGCACCCCCACCTCTTCGAGGGCATCAACCAGGCGCTCGGCAAAACGGTCCAAGGTGGCGAGGGCTTCCGGGGCGAGCCCGTCCGCGTAGACAATGGCGCTGTCCTGATCGGTGCGCAGGGTCTGCTCGCCGCGCCCCTCACTGCCCAAAGCCAGATAGGCGGCCCCAGCAGGCAGAGACAAGCCCTCGTCCTCTTCCATCAGAGAAACAATGCGCAAGGTGAAGGCGTCGTTGAAATGGGAGATGAGATGCACCAGGCTGCGGGTATCGGCAACCGAGCGCGAGAGACGACTGATGGTTTCCACGATCTGTTCGCTGATGCCGCGCAGCTGGACAAGAGTGCGGGCCGAGGCAATCTCCCGGGTCAGATAGAGGGGGCTGCGGGTCTGCAAGCCGAGAAAATCGGTATCGGTCACCATCCCGACCAGCCGGCCACCCGAATCGGTGACGAGAATGCGGTGGATGTTGTGCTTGGCCATTTTGAAAATGGCATCATAAACATAATGGCTACGGGGGATGGTCACCAACTCCGTCTGCATGACCTCCGCAACCCGGCGATCTCCAACCTGGCCGCCGGTCACGGCTATCAGATCGCAGAGATCCCGCGCCGAGACGATCCCAACCGGGACGGCATCCCGGACCACGACCAGCCCCGAGATGCGATGCTCGCGCATCTTTTGGGCGACCTCGACGACCCCGGCTTCCGGGGCGCAAGCGACCACCGGGGACTTACAGAGGGCATCGACCTCCAGGAAAAAAAACCCATCCTCCCCCAGCAGATTGTTCGGCATGGACACCTCGGCAAAAAAGTATTTCAGGCAGCAGGAAAAACCTATTTTTAACCCTTTTTCGATTCCACGCAATTAATTCTCACACCCAGACACCTCGTCTGACCCGGCCAAAACACCGTAACAAACGTCGGTTCCTTTTCAAAAACCAGCCCCAAATGCCCCTCTTTAAATTTTTTTATCCAGAAAATTCAAGTAATTACAGTTTTTTAAAACAAAATAAAAACATGGTTCTATTTTTTTATTGACGACTTGCGGTTTTTCAGAGTATCGTCGAGCCAAGTTTTCAAAATGGTGTTTTATCAAATTGCAGAAACATCTTACTTTCTGTTTCATTTTTACCGCCAATGGCGTGCAAAAGCTAATTTAACTGCTATTTTTAAAATATCATTTTATTAAATTGATAAAAGATGAGGAAAAGCGAACCGGGAAGTGGCTCCCCCGGGAACGCAAAAGAGCAAAGGCCTACCCAACCCAAAACACCAAAGCCGTACTGGAGAAAGGGGGACAAACACATCGTGACGACCCGCAGAAACTCAAGAGAAACGACATTATTTTAGGTCAACGCACAACACCTTTTTCAAAAGGAGGCATTCAATGGAAAAAACAGCTCAAGCCTATTGGTTCGCAGTATTGAAACTGATAGCAGGCGTCCTGGCCGTCTGGTTCGTGGTTTCCTACGGCTTCGGTATCATCCTGGCTCCCGCCCTCAACAACATTCATCTTGGCGGATACCCCCTCGGCTTCTGGTTCTGCCATCAGGGCTCCATGTATATCTTTGTCGCCCTGATCTTTATCTACGCCAAGTTGATGGGCAATCTCGACAAAAAATTCGACGTTCACGAAAACTAAAGGGAGGCGCGATATATGGGACTGCAAGCAATGACATATCTGGTGGTCGGGATCACTTTTGCGATCTATATCGGGATCGCGATCTGGGCCCGAGCCGGCAGCACTAAAGACTTCTACGTCGCCGGCGGCGGCGTTCACCCGGTTCTCAACGGTATGGCGACCGGCGCCGACTGGATGTCCGCGGCGTCCTTCATCTCCATGGCCGGCCTCATCGCCAACATGGGTTATGGCGGCGGTCTCTTCCTGATGGGTTGGACCGGCGGCTACGTCCTTCTGGCCATGCTGCTCGCCCCTTACCTGCGCAAGTTCGGCAAGTTCACCGTGCCGTCCTTCGTCGCCGACCGCTTCTATTCCAACGGCGCCGCGTCGGTGGCGGTTATCTGCCTGCTGACCGCCTCCATTACCTACATCATCGGGCAGATGACCGGCGTCGGCGTCGCATTCTCCCGTTTCCTCGGCGTTTCCAACGACACAGGCATCTACATCGGGATGGCGATCGTCTTCATGTATGCGGTCTTCGGCGGCATGAAGGGCATCACCTACACCCAGGTCGCCCAGTATTGCGTCCTGATTCTGGCCTACACCATTCCGGCGATCTTCATTTCGCTGCAGCTGACCGGCAACCCTATTCCTCAGCTCGGCCTCGGTTCGGAGCTCTCGGGTGCCGACATCTCCCTGTTGGCCAAGCTTGACCAGGTCGTCACCGATCTCGGCTTCGGTAAGTACACCACCAGCGTCCCCGGCAGTGCGCTGAACATGTTCGTCTATACCGTGTCGCTGATGATCGGTACCGCCGGTCTGCCCCACGTTATCGTCCGCTTCTTCACCGTGCCTTCGGTCGCCGCCGCCCGCTCCTCGGCCGGCTGGGCCCTGGTCTTCATCGCCATCCTCTACACCACCGCTCCGGCCGTGGCCGCCATGGCAAAACTGAACCTGCATGCCACCGTCAACAAGGCGGTCATGTCTGACGGCGACATGTACGCTAACGAAAACAGCCTGGTTTATGACGAGCGGCCGGAATGGATGAAGCGCTGGGAAGTCACCGGCCTGCTCAAATGGGAAGACAAGAACAGCGACGGTCGTATCCAGTACTACAACGACAAGACCAAAAACCAGGCAGTCGCCGACAAAGCCGCCGCCGCCGGTTGGTCGGGCAACGAGCTGACGGTCAACGCCGACATCATCGTTCTCGCCAACCCGGAAATCGCCCTGCTGCCCAACTGGGTCATCGCCCTGGTAGCCGCCGGCGGTCTCGCTGCCGCGCTCTCTACCGCTGCCGGTCTGTTGTTGGCCATTTCTTCGGCCATCTCCCATGACCTGCTGAAGAAGATCTGGATGCCGAGCCTGAGCGAAAAAGGTGAATTGATGGCCGGCAAGATCGCCATGGCTGGTTCGATCGTCGTCGCCGGTTGGCTCGGCCTCAATCCTCCGGGCTTCGCGGCGGGAACCGTCGCCCTGGCCTTCGGTATCGCAGCCAGCTCGATCTTCCCGGTACTGATGATGGGTATCTTCAACAAGAAGATGAACAAGGAAGGCGCCATCGCCGGTATGCTCGCCGGTCTCTTCGTCACCCTGTTCTACGTTTTCGCCCACAAAGGCCTCTTCTTCATCAAGGGGACCGAGTTCCTCGGCCTCATCGGCGGCGCCAACTCGTTCTTCGGCATCACCCCGGAAGCCTTCGGCACCATCGGCGCTCTGGTCAACTTCGCCGTGGCCTATGGCGTCAGCAAGTTCACCCCGGAATGTCCCGACCATATCCAGCACATGGTTGAAGATGTCCGCACCCCGCGCGGATCTAAGTTGATCGGCGGCGCTCACTAAACAACAGACAGAGCTTGACCCTCTTTCCCTTCCCCGCCGGTTCGCCGGCGGGGATTTTTTCTCACCTTTTTTGGTTGCTTACCCCCCAGATCCTCGGGTAAAACGTAGCTTCACTTTAAGAACCCTGATAAATACGGGGCAATGGGAGTCCGACAATGGCCTTTGATATCAGCACCGCAATGACTTGGATCTTGTTTCTGGCTCTCTTCCCCATGGCCTTCATCTGGCTACGGCGAGCCTGGCGGATCTTCATCAAACGCGATTATTCGGAAGTGGCCCTCAAGCGAGGGCAAACTCCCCCCCATCCCAAAAAGTGGGCGCCGGTCACCGGCCTGCTCAACCTGATCGTCGGCGGCATCGCTCTCTGGATCATCGTCGGCATCCCCTTGTGGATCGCCACCGGCATCAGCATCGGCCCCTTTCAGGATTTTTCCAGCTGGAACGCCATCGCCGGCTCGACCATCTGGTGCAAAATTTTCGGCGATTTCATCATCAGCCGCCAAGCCCATCCCGCCCCCTGGACAAAGAAAAAACCTTCCTGAAATTTTCCCCTTTCGTCCGGACGCAGCGTGATCGCGTCCGGTCGAAAGGGATTTCTCCGAGGCGGCCGCCACCGCCCACCCCGAAAAACCCCACCATGAACGACATCCGTTATTACATCACCGGCCACGGCCTGGGGCACGCCAGTCGTTCCTGCCAGATCGTCAACACCCTGCGCCGCCGTCATCCGGAGCTTTCCGTCGAAGTCGTCTCCACCGCCGCCCCCTGGTTCTTTCGCGGATTTCTCGATGAATCCGTCCCGGTGCGGCCGCTCGCCCTTGATTTCGGTGTGCTGCAACAAGACAGCCTGGTCATGCGCGAGGCAGAGACCTTACGCGCCTACCGGGACTTCCTGCCGGAGCGGCAACGGCTGGTGAAACAGGAGGCGGCCTCCCTGCGGGCCGAAGGAGTGAAACTGGTGGCGGCGGACATCCCGGCGGCCGTCTTCGCCGCCGCCGCTGCCGCCGGGGTCTATTCGGTGGGGATTTCCAACTTCACCTGGGACTGGATCTACGCCGGACTGGTCGAGGGCCGTGGCGGTTACGACGACGTGTTGCAATCGCTGACGGAGGACTACCGCAAGGCCGAGCTGCTGCTGCGTCTCCCTTTTCACGGCGAAGAATCGGTGATTCGCGCCGTCGAGGACCAGCCGCTGGTGGCGCGGGTCAGCGCCTATGAAAAGGGGGAAATTCGGGAAAGGCTGGAAATTCCGAACGGCTGTCGGGTGGGGCTGATTTCTTTCGGCGGGTTTGGGCTCAAGGCGTTTGACCCCTCCCCTTTGGGCCAGTTGAAGGACTGGATCTTCCTGAGCGAAACCGCCCTCCCCGGCGCGCCCGCCAATGTGCGGCCACTACCGGAAGGAGATTACGCTTATCCCGATCTCGTTCGCGCTGCCGACGTGGTGGTGACCAAGCCGGGCTACGGCATTGTCTCCGAATGCCTGGTCAACGGCACCGCCTGTCTTTACACCGGGCGGGGGGATTTTCGCGAGCAGGCGCTCTTGATCGCGGGCCTGCGCCGCTACGGTCGGGCGAGGGAGATCGGCAACGACGATTTGCGCCGGGGACATTGGGGCGCGGCGCTGGCGGATTTACTGGCGCAGCCGGAAGCGGCGGAAGAATTAGCGAGCGGCGGCGACGTCGTCATCGCCGATAAGCTGGCGCAGCTGGTTCGCGAGCAGGGGGGAAATAAAGGATGAGTAGCGCCCCCCTGTCACCGGTCTTCGACCGCCTCCTCGCCCATTTCGGCCCCCTGCACTGGTGGCCTGCCGAGAGCCCCTTCGAGGTGGTCATCGGTGCGATCCTCACCCAGAACACCGCCTGGACCAACGTCGAGAAGGCCATCGCCAACCTCCGTCGGGAAGAGGCGCTGACTCCAGAAGCGCTGCGCGCCGCGCCCCGCGAGCAACTGGAAGCGTGGATTCGCCCGGCCGGTTTCTTCCGCCAGAAGGCGGAGCGCTTGCAACTCTTTGTCGACTACCTGTTCGACCATCATGACGGCGACCTCGGCCGCCTCCTCGCCGCCCCCCTGCCGGAAGCGCGCCGGGAACTGCTGGCGCTCAAAGGGGTCGGCCCGGAAACCGCCGATTCGATCCTGCTCTACGCCGGGGGGCTCCCTTCCTTCGTGGTCGACGCCTACACCCGCCGTCTCTTCGGCCGCCTCGGTCTGCTCGACCCGACCGCCCCCTACGAAAGCATCCGCACCTTCTTCATGGAGCGCCTACCCGCCGACCCCGACCTCTTCAACGAGTATCACGCCCTCATCGTCGAACAATGCAAACAGCTCTGCCGCAAACGCCGGCCCCGCTGCGCCGACTGCCCGTTGCAAGAGCTCTGCCCCTTCGCCAATTCCCAACATTAAAAAACCCCCTCCGGATCAAGAAGGGGGCAGAGTGTGATTTTTTCTTCCGGGAGCAGGAAAAGGGTCAAGGCTGCGCCTTGCCATAGGTATCGATGAGATAGCGAGCGATGCTGCGTTTGGGGGGAAGCAGGGGCAGGGCGTCGACCGGGAACCAGCGGGCATCCTCCAGCTCTTTTGTTTCGATGACGATGTCGCCGCCGTCGTAGTCGGCGACATAACCGGCCATCAACTGGCTGGGAAAGGGCCAGGACTGGCTGCCGACGTAGCGCAGGTTTTTGATGCGGATGCCGGTCTCTTCCCGCACTTCCCGCACCACCGCCTCCTCCAGGCATTCCCCCATGTCGAGAAAGCCCGCCACCAGCCCGTAGCGCCCTGCCACCCATTCGGCCTTGCGTACCAGCAGTACCTCGTCATTGCGGCGCACCACAACGATCACGCAGGGATGAATGTGGGGAAAATGGAGGGCGCCGCAGGCGCGGCACTTCTTCCCCCATTCCCCCGGCAGCCGCTCCTGTTCGCCGCCGCACTGGGAACAGCGGGCGCTGTTTTTGTCCCAATAGAGCTGCTGCGCGGCCAAGGCGCCGAGAGAGAGAAGTTCGATGCACAGCTGGGGCTCGGCCGCTTGCAGACTCTCCGGTGCAAGCCCTTCCGGCAGAGCGGCGGAACGGGAGACGGCCAGCGCCCGACAGGGGCGTCCCTGCCAACGTCCGAGATAAATGGCCCCTGAAGGATCGAGCCCGGTCGGCAAGGATGTGGGCAACTCCAGATCGTTCAACAACAGCTCGGAGCCGCGCAGCAGCAGCCAGAAACCTTCGCCGCCGGGATCGGCGTCGGGTGGTTCCCGCTGCAAATGGGCTTGCAGGACTTCGTTGTTGAAAGGGAGATGTAGTGTAGAGGGATAGAACTCGGGGAGCGGCGACATGATCTTCTTCTTTCCGGTTCAGCGCACGGCCTGACGCTTCTGCCAGAGGAGCAGGGCCAGCTGGGTCTTGCCGTCGGGAATCTCTCCCCGGGCGACCATGGCCAGGGCCTCGTCCAGGGGGAGCGGCAGCACTTCGATATACTCGTCCGGCTCCAGCGCCTGGGGGACGGCCGTCAGACCGGTGGCGACGAAGAGGTGGATGCGCTCGTCGCAGAAGCCGACCGCCGGCAGCATTTCGCCGAGCTTCTCGACTTGGTCGGCGCGATAACCGACCTCTTCCACCAGTTCCCGCCGCACACAGGCTTCGGGGGATTCGTTCGGTTCCAGACGCCCGGCGGGGATTTCCAGCAGCATCCCGCCCAAAGCGGAGCGGTATTGGCGAATCAGCACCACCCGACCGTCGTCGAGCAGCGGCAGGACGGCGGCGCCGCCGGGATGATGCAGCACCTCGAATTCGGCGCGACGCCCGTTGGGAAGCTGGTGCTCCTCAATGGCCAGGGCGACGATACGCCCGTCAAAAATCTTTTTTTCGGCAAGTTTCATGGCGGAAGGATAGCAGGAGGCGAGGATGGACGGCAAGGGGAAATCCGGTCAGGAGGATCGGGGAGCAGGCATGACCAGCACCAGCTCGCCGGAGACGACGCGGAAGCTCATCGGCAGCTCACCGTGGTCATCTCCGTCGATCTGCACCGCCACCCCCGCGCCGCGCACCGTCAGCGCCCGGGCCTTGAAGAGACGCGCCCCGGCCGGTTCCAGGGGAAGGTGCAAGACCATGCGCAGCAGGGCGTGGAGCAGTGACCAGTGTCCCGGCTTTTGCAACAGGCAGACCTCGAAGACGTCGTCGGTCAGGGAGGCGCCGGGGGTCAGGGAAAAGCGTCCGCCATAGAGGCGGCCATTGCCGATGACGACGGTGTGGCCGGAAAGAAGGGAGCCGTCGTCAAGCTCCACCTCGATCATTGGAAAGGGCGGCCCGAAAAAGACCCGCAGGGCGCTGACGACATAGGCGAGCTTGCCGAGACGGCGCTTGAGGCGCAGGTCGACCCGCCGCACCACCTCGGCGTCGAAACCGGCACCGGCCATCAAGAGAAAGCGCGTCTCCCCCGCCAGCCCGAGGCTGACCGGGGTCGCCACGCCGTCCAGGGCGACCCGGCAGGCGCCGGGGATATCGAAGGGAATCCCCGCTTCCAGGGCGAAGACGTTGGTCGTCCCCAGGGGGATGAAGGCCAGGGGAAGAGCCGAGGGTGCCAGGCCGTTGATGACTTCGTTGAGGGTGCCGTCGCCACCGGCAGCGACGAGCAGATCGAGGTCGCCGGACTTCGCCTCCCGAGCGAAACGGGCGGCATCCCCCCGGGCGCCGGTGAGCCGCAGCTCGACCTGGTCGCCCCTGGCGGCGAGAGCTTCCCGGGCCTGATGAATCTTGGCCAGGGCGTCGCCCCCGGCCACGGGATTGGCAATGAGGGTAATGCGCCGGGGCGCCTGACGTTCATCGGACATCAGCAAGAATCCTTGTCGATTTAAAAAGGGGTGACACCCTACTGACTCCTCGGCAAATCGCCGCGAACCCGGTCAGTTCGCCGCCGCGCCCGCCGCAACCGGCTTTCTCTGCACCAACTGCGGAACCTCGCCGTCGGGAAGACCGAGATTGCGGGCGCGCAGCGACAGGATACCGGTCTGCACATAGGCCAGCAAGCGCTTTTCCATCTCTTTGGCCAAGGATTTCTCTTCCCGATAGCGATCCTCACTCCCGCCGGGGGGAAAGCCCAGATCGTAGCGATAGAGCTCCGGCTTTTCCTTGGGCGCGACGAGCAGCAGCCGATCCCCCTCGATGAGCGCCACCAGCTCCTCCCCCCCGGAAGGCTTGATCACGGCGAAACCTTCGTCTTGCAAGGTCGGCGAAAAGAGATTGCGCCCCCAGCCCTGGTGCGGCGCATTCATGCCGAGCAGACCGAGGACGCTCGGGCCGATGTCGACCTGACTGGCGACCGTCCGCCGCCGCAGTCCTGGTTCGTCGAGTAATCCCGGGGCATAAAAGAGGAGGGGCACGTGGAAGCGCCCCAGGGCCATAGGCGTGATCATCGGCGGATAGCCGAAGCCGTGATCGCCGGTGACGACAAAGAGGGTATCCTTGAAATAGTCTTCCTTCTCCGCCATGCGGAAGAACTCCCCCAACGCCCAGTCGGCGTAGCGCATGCCGTTATAGCGCCCTTCATAGCCGTCGTCGCTGCGAATCCGCTCAAAAGGCAAGGGCTCGGGCAGATTGAAGGGAGCGTGGTTGGAGAGGGTCAGGATGCTGCCGAAGAAGGGGCCCTGGGCCGCCAGTCCCCGGAATTCCTGGTTGGCCCGGGCGTAGACGTCGTAGTCCGAGACTCCCCAGACGGGATCGACGAAGGTCGGATCGACATAGTCGTCGGTGCCGACAAAATGATCAATACCGTGCTGGCGGAGAAAGCCCTCCTTGTTATCCCAGGAGAGCAGGCCGTTGTAGAGAAAAACCGATTCGTAGCCGTACCGGTTGAGCAGGGTCGGCAACCCGGAAAATTCCTGGTTGGCCTCCATCATCTTCATCAGATATTCGTAGCCGGGGAGATTGGGGAAAGAGGTCAGCGTGGCGTAGACCCCCTGATGGGTGTGGGTGCCGTTGGAAAAGGCCCGCTCGAAGAGGATGCCCCCTTCCGCCAGCCGGTCGAATTCCGGGGTCAACGGCCGGTCGGCCCCCAGGGCGCCGACAAAGCGGGCGGAAAAGCTCTCCATGAGGATGACCACCACATTGAGCGGCCGCCCGTTCCCCAAGAGCACGGCTTGCGGTTCGGCGCGCAACAGCGGATGCTGCTCATCCGCCAACGACGTCTCGCCGGGCAACGCCAGCATGGCGCGACTGGTGGCCAGCGCCTCGTCGACCGGGAGCGACTTGGCCCAGAAGGCCTGTTTGCTGTAGATCTTGTCCCAGCCGCTGCGCCCCAGGGTAAAGAGACCGTTCAACGCCAGATGATTGGCGAAGGTCGATTCGGAAAAGAAGGCATCCCCCCAACGCAGGGGTTCGCCGGAAATGCCGCCACGCAGGACGACGACCATCGCCGCCAGGCTCAGGGTCGTCCCCATGATGCGCAATAAAGACTGACGCGGGGTGGCGGCCAGCGGGGCGGGCCGGAGATGGCGCCGCGCCAGAAACCACAGACCTATCCCCCAGCAGGCGGCGAGCAGCAGCCAGATCAGGGTGTAACGCACCACTGGATAGCCCTCCCAGATCATCTCCCCGACAATCTGGGGATGGCTGAGATATTCGTAGACCAGGGCGTTGTAGCGGCTTTCAAATTCCCCGTAGAATTCCGCCTCGGAAATCCCGAGCAGCAGCAGGGAGGCGGTCAGAACGCCGAATCCGAAAACGATGCGCCAGCGCCACCGCTGGGACAGCCCAACCAGCAACAGAAAGAGGGGGATGAGCAGATAGGAGGCAACCGCCAGATCGAAGCGGGCGCCGACCAGAAAACTTTTCAGCAACTCCCCCGTCGCCACCCCTTCCGCCAGATTGGTGTTACGCACCAGCAGCACCAGGCGCAGGGCCGCGAAGAGGGTCGCCAACAAGAGATAAAGCCCGGCGATGAAGCGCGCCTCGCCAGAAAAGAGTCGGGAAATTCCTTGCAGCAATTTCGCCATGGGAAAATGTTCCTTTCACGCGGCATCCCCGACTTTTGGCGGGGTGAAAACCTGATCAAAAAAATGGGGTCTTTAAACTGCTTTAAAGACCCCGGAGGCAAATGTGAGAGCGTTATCGGCTCTTATTTATAGACAAAGCAATATGTCTGCCAAAATCATAATCGACTGAAATCCCTGAAAAAAGAAGCTCAAATTCGATCACGCACGTACAAATTTTTCAACAGAATCCCCCCTTCGCAAAGCCCCCTGACGAAAATTTGTACGCGGTCAGAACGCCGAATCCGAAAACGATGCGCCAGCGCCACCGCTGGGACAGCCCAACCAGCAACAGAAAGAGGGGGATGAGCAGATAGGAGGCAACCGCCAGATCGAAGCGGGCGCCGACCAGAA
>NZ_FOJJ01000004.1 GCF_900111775.1 Desulfuromonas acetexigens
TGCGGCAGGTCAGTTTTGCCGAAGCACTCCGACTGCTCTTGAGCCATCTGGAGCAGGTGTTGAAGACTTTCGCCGAACTCCCGACCGCCTCGCTAAGGGGGATGCTGGAGGACTTCATGGCCCAGATCCCGGCCTTGTTACGACGAGCAACGCTACTTCCGGCCCATGTCTTTTGAAAGATCATTTTGATTTCAGGGCTTTAGGCCCTGTCATACTGCTGCGAAAGTTGAGATAATAAACTCTGTCGGCGTTATTGGAACCGACAGCGATCAAGGCAACTGCCGACCGCGACCGTAATTCCCCACGCAGTGGCAGACGTTTTTTTGCCTACTTTTTGTCATCCAACAAAAAGCAGGTCGCCTGTCAGGGCGAGTCCCGACGGTTTTAAACCGCCCCCTAACGAAAACGGCCCCGAAGGAGAACTCCTCGGGGCCGTTCTTTTGTGCTAACGCCATCCTTTCTCAGGCCGCGAACTTGACGCCGATCGTATTCTCCCGCCGCCAGACCACGCGGATCTTGTGCCGGCCGATCTGGCCGTATTCGAGAACCCCCTCGGTCCCCGGCTCCACCGGCTGAGGCACGGCCAGCATCACGCCGCCGGCGTCACTGTAATTGGAAACCTGACAGGGGACGGCGACGTTATCCCCCAGCATCAGGGTCGCCGGTTCGGCGCCGAGATCGCGTCGGGCGGCCCGGCGCTCGCGGAAGATCGGCACCAGCAGCTCGCCGATGCGGAGGGTCGGGCGCGGGTTGTTCTGGTCGATGATCGTCCCGGGATCCTGCCCGGGGGCGACGATGTTTTCGGGACGGTAATCGAGATGGGGTTGCAGCAGGCGCTTGATGACGCTTTCGTGCACCATCTCCCCCATATCCGGAAATTGGCCGATAGGCCGGGGATAGGGCTTGACCCGCAGAGCCTGAAGGAATCGGTAGCCGAGGGAGAAAGAATCCTCCAGCTTGCCGGCGTATTGAGGATCGACTCGTTTGCTGTCCCTGAGATACTTATCGTCGAAAAACAACCCCTCTTCCCGCGCCCGGTCGACCATCCAGACCAGAGCCAGGTCGGAGAGTCCGCCGTCGGCATAACCGCCGCCGATATTGGAATGGACCCCGGCGAACCAGACCTGCCGCACGCTTTTCTGCCCGGTGCGCCGGTCCCAAAGGGCCGGGGCGAAGGGGCCGCGCCGCTCATCGACGGCCAACGCCTGGCAGGCGTTCTCCACCAGGCTCGACAGGGCGGCATCGTGAAAACCGACCCAGAGTTTTTTGGAAATTGTCCCGAGCATGGGGGTCGGCGCGCCGAGGGCGCCGACGGTGTCCCAGACGCCGAGAAACCTGATTTTCGGCCAACGGCGCGGCAGATCGATCAGGCGCAGATGGTATTTGGAAGAGGCGCGTTTCTCCGGCGGGGTGCGGTAATAGGCATAGGCGTCGGGAAGATGGTCGAGGTCGTTCTTGTCGAGCAGCCCGACGGCATCGAGCATGCCGGAAAGACAACGCACGGTGTAGGCGCCCCGGCTGAAACCGAAGCAGAAGACTTCATCCCCCTCGACATAGTTCAGGGCGAGAAACTGATAGGCCTCGCGGATGTTGCGGGAGATGCCCAGGCCGGTGCCGCCGCCGAGGTATTTATCGACGTAGCCGAAGGCGCCGGTCCCCACCCCGCGACCGTAATAGACGACCTGATCGATCCCTCGCGCATCGTCCCGGGGTTCGATGGCCCGCACCAGCTTGACCACGTTGGTCGGCACCCGCCGTCCATTCTTCATCTTCTCCGGCTCGTTCCAGGTTCCGTCGCAACAGATGATGATTCTCTTGCTCATTTGTACCTCCCGGCGGCTCCGCCGCCCGCGATCTTCAGGGATCCTCCCGACCGTTTCCGTCGCCCGGCGAAACGGTTACGGACTGTTAATTTTAATCGCCGCCGGCGGCCTCCGCAAGAAGAGAAACGACGAATAATTTGTCTTGACAACTTTACAGATTATTGGTTAGATGCCTTCAACTTCTTCGTAAAGGCATCCCGATGCTCGACCCCCAATCCCCCACCCCCCTCTATCACCAACTGGCCGAACGGCTGGCGGCCGCCATCCGCGCCGGGGAGTTCGCGCCGGGCGAGCGCATTCCTTCGGAACCGCGACTGGCGACGGCGTACGGCATCGGTCGGCCGACGGTGCGCCAGGCCCTCGACGCCCTGGTGCGCCAGGGGCTGCTCAGCCGGCGGCGGGGTTCGGGTACCTATGTGCGCGAAGCGCCCAAAGAAATCGATCTTTTCTCCCTCGACGGCACCAGTGCCTCCTTCCGTAAGCAGGGGCTGGCCATAGAGAGCCGCCTGTTGGGCCAGGTTGCGCGCCGGAGCATCGCCGATGGCGAACGCCATCCCCTCGCCGGACGCGAAGTCTTCACCCTGACCCGCCTGACCCGCAGCGACGACACCCCGGTGCTCCTCGAAGAGCTCGACCTCGACGCCGTCCTCTTTCCCGGCCTCGACCGCCTCGATCTCGCCGGGAAATCCCTCTCGGCGCTGGCGGCGGAGCGCTATTTTCTGCGCCCCTCCGGCGGCCGCCAGAGTTTCGCCATCGACTATCTCAGCGGCGAGCGCGGCCAGCGTCTGGAGGTCTCCGCCGAGACCGCCATCCTGCGGGTCGAGCGCCTGCTGCACTTTCCCCAGCGCGAAGCCGGTTTTTTTTCCCGGCTCTACTGTCGCACCGACCACTTTGTCTTCTCCCAAACCCTTGGAGGTTTCAACCATGCGTAACCGTGGCTATTACGCGGAATTCGGCGGCGCTTTCGTCCCGGAAATCCTGGCCGCCACCTTCGACGAGCTGGAGGCCGCCTTCGACGCGGCAAAAAACGACCCGAATTTCTGGGCCGAATATGTTGAGATCATGTCGACCTACTCCTGCCGCGCCACCCCTTTGACCTTCGCCGAAAATCTGACCCGGCATTTCGGCGGGGCGAAAATCTATATCAAGCGCGAGGACCTCAACCACACCGGCGCCCACAAGGCGAACAACGTCATGGGCCAGGGGCTGCTAGTCAAGCGGATGGGCAAGACGCGAGTGATCGCCGAGACCGGCGCCGGTCAGCACGGCGTCGCCACCGCCACCATGGCCGCCCGCTACGGCCTGGAGTGCACCATCTACATGGGCGAGGTCGACGTCGAACGGCAGCGCCCCAACGTCTTCTGGATGGAGCGCCTCGGGGCGACGGTAGTGCCGGTCAAGGACGGTTCGCGCACTCTCAAAGACGCCATCAACGAGGCCTTCCGCGACTGGGTCTCGAACATGGACAATACCCACTACGTCCTCGGCACCGCCTGCGGCCCCCACCCCTTCCCGGAGATGGTGACCTATTTCCAGTCGATCATCGGCCAGGAGGCGCGCAAGCAGATTCTCGAACGGGAGGGCAAACTGCCCAAGCGGGTCTACGCCTGCGTCGGCGGTGGCAGCAACGCCATGGGGCTGTTCTCGGGATTCATGAACGATCCGGTGGAACTGGTCGGCGTGGAAGCCGGCGGCCATGGAATCGACTCGGGGATGCACGCCGCCCGGCTGGCCTCGAAGGACGCCAGCATCGGCGTGGCCCAGGGCTACAAGACCTATTTCCTGCAAAATAACGACGGCCAGATGCAGGAAACCCACAGCATCGCCGCCGGCCTCGATTACGTCGGCGTCTCGCCGATTCTCTCCCATCTGCACACCAGCGACCGGGCCCGTTTCGAAGCGGCCACCGACCGCGAGGTGATCGACGCCCTGGCCCTGACCATGCGCAAGGAAGGGCTGATCCCGGCCCTGGAGTCGTCCCACGCCTTCGCCCAGGCCTTCAAGGAAGCGCCGACGCTGGCCCCCGACGACCTCATCATCGTCAATCAGTCCGGGCGGGGCGACAAGGACATCTTCACCGTGGCCGACGCTTTCGAGGATCCGGCCTGGCGGCAATTCATCCGACACAAGGCGGAGCAATATCATGCTTGAGACCACCATCCGCGAACAATTGAAGAGCAAAGACATCCTGCTGATGACCCACATTGTCATCGGCTACCCGTCGCTGGAGGATTCCTACCAGATCGTCAAGGCGATGGTCGAGGCCGGGGTCGATCTGATGGAGTTGCAGATCCCCTTTTCCGAGCCGATCGCCGACGGCCCGGTGATCCTGCGCGCCAACCAGGAAGCGCTGGCCACCGGCATCACCGTCGAGCAGTGTCTCGATTTCGCCGAGCGGGTCTCCCGGGAGTTCGACATCCCCTTCCTCTTCATGACCTACTACAACATCCTCTTCAAATACGGGGTGGCGAAATTCGCGGCGGCCATGGCGGAGCGCGGCCTGAAAGGGGCCATCGTCCCCGATCTACCGCCGGAGGAAGCGGGGGACTATCTGCGGGCAATGGCCGCAAACGGCCTCGACCCGATCTTCATCCTCGCCCCCAACAGCCCCGACTACCGGCTGAAACTCATCGCCGAAAACGCCGGGGGCTTCGTCTACTGTGTCGCCCGCAAGGGGGTTACCGGCGCCCACACCGAATTCTCGCGGGATCTCGACGCCTATCTCGCCCGCTGCCGGCAGGCCACCGAACTCCCCTTGGCCCTCGGTTTCGGCGTGGGCAGCCGGGAGGATGTGGAGTTTCTTAAGGGTAAGGCCGATATCGCCGTGGTCGGCAGCCAGGCGATCCGGGTCTTCGATCGTGACGGGGTCGAGGCGGTGGGGACCTTCCTCAAGGGCTTGCGCTAGGCAAAGGGCGAGCCGTCATGAACTCCCGACCGCCGGCGGAGCTTTCCGCCGAAACCTCTCCGGAAGGCGCCGCCCGCCGCCGTGCCCGCCAGGGACTCACCCTGGGGCTGCTGGCCTATATCAGCTGGGGCTCCTTTCCGGCCTTTTTCAAACTGCTCAACGCCGCCACCCCGCTGGAAGTGGTCAGCCACCGCATCTTCTGGTCGGCGGCCTTCCTGCTTCTGCTGGTCGGCCTGTCGCACCGGCTCGGACCGCTCTGGCGCGTGCTGCGCGACCGGGGAACGCTCCTTACCCTCGGCGGCTCGACCCTGCTCATCGCCGCCAACTGGTCGGTCTTCATCCTCGCCGTGCAACGGGGCCAGGTGCTGCAATCGAGCCTCGGCTATTTCATGACCCCGCTGATCAGCGTGCTGCTCGGCTTTCTCTTCCTGCGGGAAAAACTGACCTTGTGGCAACGGATCAGCGTCGGTCTGGCCGCCCTCGGTGTCCTCAACCTCGCGCTACAGCACGGCAGCATTCCCTGGATCGCCCTGGTCCTTGCCACCACCTTCGGGCTCTATGGGCTGTTGCGCAAACTGGCGCGGGTCGACGCCCTGCTCGGCCTGACCATCGAAACCCTCCTTCTCACCCCCTTCGCCCTGGGCTACCTGATCTATCTGCAGTTCACGGAACAAGGCGTCTTTCTCGCCGGCTCCCCCGATCTCAACCTGCTCCTCCCCCTGGCCGGAGTCGTCACCGCCCTGCCTCTGCTCGGCTTCATCGGCGCCGCCCGTCGCCTGCGCCTGTCCACCATCGGCTTCCTCCAGTACATCACCCCCAGCCTCCACTTCCTCCTCGCCGTCGGTCTCTACAACGAGGCCTTCTCCCGTAGCCATCTCATCAGCTTTCTCTGCATCTGGGCCGCCCTCGCCGTCTATACCAGCGATGCCCTGTGGCAAGGGATGGGAAGGGGTTCCGACAAAGACAAACAAGCGGCCTGATCGGCGGCGTGTTTTCGCTCAGGGGATGGGCGAGACGGAGTTGGAGGGGAATATCGGGCGATGGAAACAAGTCGGAGAAAGGCCCGACCCCGACTGCCCCCTCTTGCCTTCCTTTAAAATGTCATTTATAGTTCGCAAAAAACGAACTAGAGGATACAATGTCATATCAATACGAGCAGTTCGATACCGCATTGCGGCTGCTGAATGGACGGTTGGCCATCGCAGGTTCCCCCAATTACAACCTGGTCGTGTGTGGTGGCACGGCCCTGGTAGCAACTGAAATGGCCATGCGAGCCACCCGGGATGTCGACATCGTCGCGCTGGCGAACGACGCGGGGGAGCTGATCGACCCCGCGCCGCTTCCGGTGGAATTGGTCAAAGCAGCCAAAGAGGTGGCGGAGGATCTGGACCTTCCCGCCGATTGGCTGAACAACGGACCGAGCAGCGGCGACGGGGGACTCTATCGTCTGGGCCTTCCCGAAGGTTTTGCCGACCGATTGCAATGGCGGTGGTTCGGTGAAAAGTTGACCGTCGCGTTCATCGGCCGGATCGACCAGATTTTTTTCAAGCTTTACGCGGCCGTCGATCAGTTCGGCAGCTACCATGCCACCGATCTTCAGGCGTTGGAGCCGACGGACGGAGAATTGCTGGCGGCCATCGCCTGGTCAACAACCCACGATCCCTCCGAAGGCTACAAGGAAAGCATCCGCATGTTTTTCCGGGAGTTCGGCTATGCCCATCTCGTTGAGCGAATTTAAAAAAACCGTCCTCGACCAACTGCTTGACCTGCTCTGGCGGCAATGGACCGCCCTTGGCGTCTCCGGCTATGGGCTGTCCGAAGAGTCGCGGGTGATCGACCCGGAGGCGCTGTTGCTGCTGACCATGACGGTTGCCCGCTACGATGCCCGGCTCTTTGATGAAGTCCTGGACTGGTTGGAAGTCAACGGAAATTTCATGAACATCCAGCGCCTGCAGAATCTGGTGACACAATCCGGCTTCCAAGCCCAAGCGGAACTCAGCGCCGTCGCGGAGATGCTTGGGCGCAAATCCTCGGTGGTGCTCAAGTGGAAAAAACTGGCGACGAAATACGCGCGAAAAGAGGAATCGCCCCTTTTCTTCATGAAGGATGGGCGACCGATGCCGACGCCGAAAGAATGCGATGAAATTTTCCGTCGCCATGGGCTATTGCGGCCATCGCTTCAAACGCGGGGTCTTTCCCAACCGTTCCCTAGAGAAGGGATGCCGGCCCTGCTGTTGCGCTTGCGGGCGCTCTTTGGCGTGAATCTTCGGTGCGAAATCCTTTGTTTGCTCGGGTCGGTCGATGAAATTCATCCTTCGCGGATCGCCAAAGCGATCGGGCAGGGGCCACGCTCGACCCAGAATGTTCTGGTCGAAATGGTTCACTCCGGGGTGGTACAGGTACGCAGCAGCGGTCGCGAGAAACGGTACGCTCTGGCCCCGGAAACCCTCGACAAGCTATTGCGCCCCAATGGCTTGACCCCGTGGGTGAATTCCGTTCCGCTGTTTCGTGCCTTGGAGATTCTCTGGCTGGGCGTGGCCGACCCTAAACGCCAGGAACTTGATGCGCTGATGCTGGCTTCCGAGTGGCGGCGGTTGGCGAAAGAGATCGGGCCGTTGCTGGGAGACGCGGGACTGGGACAACCGTTAAGGGGAGCTTTTTCGTTCCCAGGCGAAAAATATTATGAGGTTTTTGTCGAGGACATCAGCAAAATGCTGGCATCGTTGTAGCGGTTGCCACGATCCCGATTCCGAAGAGAAAACTTGACCGGGCGTCTTTCCTGTCATCTTCGGGAAGTTTTTGCGGGAGGAAAGAGACGATGCGGCGACGGGGAATGTGGCAAAGAAAGACCTGACCCCGGCGTTGGGGCACTGGAGCGGTGTTTCGGGGGATGCGCGACGGTGGGCAGCTAGCGGGGGTCGAGCCCGTGGGCGCGGAGCTGTTCGGCATCGAGATTGTACAGGGCGTCGATAAAATGAACCTGCATGCTTCCCGGCCCGGCGGCTTTGGCGGCGGCGAGCTCCCCGCAGATGCCCATGACCGTCATGGCATGGCGGGCGGCCGTCAGCGAATCGCCGTTGACCGCGCAAAAGGCCCCGACCAGCGCCGTCGCGGTGCAGCCGAGACCGGTGACCTTCGGCATCAGCGGATGGCCGTTGCGAACCAGGAATTTCCTCTTGCCATCCACCAGCAGATCGACCGCGCCGCTGACGACGACCGCGCAGGAATAGCGCCGGGCCAGCAGCAGCGCCGCGTCCTCGGCGGCATCGGCCGCTGCCGAGCTGTCGACCCCTTTGGTGCGCACGGCACTTCCCGCTAGGGCCATGATCTCCGAGGCGTTCCCGCGAATGACGGCGGGCGCCACCCGGCCGAGCAGGTCGAAACAGGTCTGGGTGCGAAAGGTCGTGGCCCCGGCGCCAACCGGGTCGAAGACAATGGGAATCCCCCGCTCGCGGGCGGTCGCCATCGCCGTCGCCATGGCCTCGATCCATTCCCGCGCCAACGTGCCGATATTGATCACCAGCGCCCCGGCGAGAGCGGTCATCTCGGCCACCTCTTCCACGGCATGTGCCATGACCGGCAGGGCGCCGACGGCCAACAGCGCGTTGGCGGTGTTGTTCATCACCACGAAATTGGTGATATTGTGAACCAGCGGCGCCTCTTCCCGCACGCGCCGCAGATCGTTCCAGAGCTCGTCCACCACGCTACTTCTCCTGCCTCGTCAAAGTCCTTGAGCATTCCTGAATCCGCCAGGACGGTGTATCCCCTCTTTCAAGGTGCATAGCTCATTGACTCAGCTTCGCGCTTGCAAGTCGATTAAGGCTGACATGGGCTTCGGCCGCCTCCATCGCCAGTTGACGGTGTACCTCGGGCGGGACGCGCACCATGAATTTGCCGCTGAAATGCTTGGTTGAAAGCGGTTCGGGCACTTGCTCGCCATTTTCCGCCATGTCGCACACAACTTCCGCGACAAGCTTGCGAATACCTTTGAGGGCGGCCTCGGGAGAAGCCGCCAACCAACTAAGGCTCGGAAACTCAACACAAAGACCAACGTGTTCGGCGTCTTCTTCCGACCAAGTGACCCGGTAGGTATATTTATCAGCGTTCTCCGCCATGTTCGATCTCCAATCGTTCGATTGCCTTGAGAACCTGTTTCACCTGATAGGCTTTCGCGCATCCCTTGCGATTCTGGATGTTGACACGCGGGTCGCCGATCCAAGGTGTTTTGTAGACTCGATGACTTCCGCTCGTCTGCCGTGCCTGGCCGAAAAAGTAATCGCAGACCTTGCACAGATCGGCAAAACGGACGCCCCCAGGATTCTCGCGCATTCGCGCAATCAGATCAGCAATCGGCGCCATGGATAAATAGTATCCTTATTGATACCACTCGTCAAGGGATGGAAGGTGGGGTGACCCCGGTCATCAGGACAAGTTGGCGGTGTTGAAGATCACCCCGAAATTGATGATGTTTCAACTTGTCAACTTGGAAGCCTGACCCAAAATTCGCCTCCTGACCCAAAATTCGCCTCAAAATTCGCCATCAGGTCAGGTTGGCGGCTATCTCCCGACAGACGCCTATGACCGTTAGGGCACGGCCGGCAGCGCGTTGGCGGTGTTGTTCATCACCACGAAATTAAGGGTGTTCAACTTGTCAACTTGGAAGCTTGACTCCGCGACTTTCTTGATGCATGTGATTGTTAGATTTTTTTCTCACTTAGTATTTTTTTTGCTTCTTTTAAATCAATTTTTGCCTTATGACCATGTTTATCCAATAGATGTAGCAAATTGCTACCATTCAAAAGCGTGAGCGGCTTTCCTTTAGCGAACTCGTACGCATCTGGACCATAGTCCGCTGTAGTAACCAAGATTCCTTTGGTTGCACCTTCGTTAACAGTTGTACCATATAAATCTCTTACTGCTGACACGCCAACTACGTTGGTATATCTCTTTGCCTGAATTACAATTTTCCCACCGCGAATTGGGTCTGGGTCGAACGCTATAGCATCGACACCGCCATCTCGACTAGCCTGGGTTATCTTGACTTCACCGCCAGAACTTACAAATTCTTTCTCGAAGATTTCCCTTATCAAGTTTTCAAAATCTTGCCAATCCATTGCTGCAAGATTGTCCGCACCGCCAACTTCATCTACAACGGCATATGCGGTGACAAATCGCCTATCATCTTTGTTTATGTTTATGATTGGTGCCACGGGGGAAAGACCATGCAACTTGCTACTGCCGACCCCCTTTAATTGCTTAAAGCATGCTTTTGGGTCAACTTTTTCAAGATTAATTGCTAAAAACTCATCTTTTGCAGCCTGTAATGACATAATACAAGAATTAACATTTTTGCCTGTTGCCTTGTCTACAGATTCTACCCAGCCATTAAAAACGATTGATTCAAGTGCATTTGCAACATCTGCCTCATACAATTCATGTATGGTTCTGAGAGCAATTTGATACAACAGATCATCATACAATTTATTTAATGCTGCTGCGGATATGTGTGTTTCTGAAAACTCATCCCTCGTCGCAATATATTTGACGCTTTTCAATGTTGGGATTGAATCAATATCAGGCAAAGAGTAGTCAACAATAATAATCTTTGTTTTAGGCTGGTATTCAATGTCCCATTCTTGTGGGAAACAATCTGGATAGACTGAATTGCTAAGCACCATTTCGCAGTAATCTGAAACAGCACCCTCTTCCTTGTTAAAATACTGCTCTTTTTTGACTTGTATTATACTATTGTTTGACTTCTGCTTTATTTCGTAATCAGTTTTTTCTTTCTCCCATAGCTCAACGCTTTTGACAAATTTAAGCTCCATTTCCTTTTTTGCCAACTCCCAAGCCTTTAAGCTCTCTGAATATTTTAATTCATTCTGTGAGTTACCGAATTCTGCCTTTTTCTTTGCTTCAACCCATAAGCTACGATCCGCCAAATAACTGTTTTCAGCTTCCTTTTCTTTCTGTTTTCTACGACTAGAAAAAATCTTATCAAAAAGTCCTAACTTGGCCAAATATTTTGGATCAGATCTTTTTGGCTCCTCGGGAAACGTTATGGGGCTGTTTTTTTTTGGTGCCGGTATACTTTGAAATTTTCCTGGTTTTGGTTTGGAGAATGGCTTTTTATCTTCTAGTGATGACCAATCAATTGCATCATCGACTGACAGGGTATGAATCAGTGTAGATTCCAAATCATCAAGCGCCCTTTGCGCCTCTTCTGTTTTGATAATGGCTAGCTCTTTTTGCTCCTCTTTACTTTTTATCGCCGCCTCCCGTTCACATTTTTTTGATTCAGAAGCTTTTTTTTTCTCCCACATATCATCCCATGCGAGCTTTTGAGCAGCAGCTTTCTGTTCTACAACATATTTATCAGAACCCCGGATATGTCGATATTTATTCAGTCCCTCGTGCCGAACTTCAATTTCCCAAATTTCGCGATAAGCCATTCTTCGATGTCTCCATTTTTTCTAAATTTAACATAGAGGTGGTTTGCGAAAAGCTGTGTTATAACACGGTCTGCTTCGCGCCATCGGCAAAATTCTTAAACATCTCCCAGCACTTCTAACAAAGGGATTCTACCGGGTCAGGCTTCCAAGTTGCCAAGTCATCTCATCGAGGACCGCTTTCAGCGGCCATCCTCCTCTTTGTCAACCTGAACGCCTGAACCCTGGTTGCTGCATCAACCCCGTTGCCCACAAAAAGCAAAAAGCCACCTGTTCGGAATGAAATCCGAAACCGGCGACTTTTTCAGGATCAATCGGAGTTTTTCACGTTACCCCCTCGATCAACCAAAACGGGACCATCACATATTAGAGACGTTTTTTATAGCCTCTCCCTTAAGTCTTGTCAATTTCCCTTTTCAGTGCTTGAAACCGGCCAACCGGACGAGTATCATCAAAAAAGATGATCATTATTACAAGAGGTGCTTTTATGAAAAAACAGACTCTCGTCTCCGTTCGCCTATCCGATCCCGTGGCCGAGCGCCTGGAAAATCTCGCGCACGCCACCAACCGCTCGAAATCCTTTCTTGCCGCCCAGGCAATCGAAGAATTTCTCGCCCTTCAGGAATGGCAAGTCGCCGCGATTAAGGAAGGCATCGACGCGGCCGATCGTGGCGAACTCGTCAGCCACGATGAAGCCGTCGCCGAACTGAGCCGATGGGGCAAAAGCCATGCGGATTGATTGGACACGTCCCGCCATCGACGATTTGCGCGACGCGGGCGAATACATCGCCCGCGACAACCCCACGGCGGCCTCCCGCATGGCCTCCCGCGTCGTGGAAGCCGTCGAATCCCTTGCCGGTCAACCCAACATCGGGCGCCCCGGCCGGGTCATCAACACCCGGGAACTCGTGGCCACCGGAACTCCGTTTCTCATTATCTACCGGGTGCAACTGGGAACACTCCAGGTCTTGCGCGTTTTGCATCACGCTCGCCGCTGGCCGGAATAACGACTCGCGCAGCGGCAAAAGCGGATATCCGCCCTCCCCCTCTCCCGCCTCCGCACATCCCCCTTGAAAAGCGCACAAATGTTCTCTATAGTCACTCCAGAGAACACCCGTACACCAGGAGGCCATCATGCGCACCCCCCAGTCCGATCCCGAATACCTCGCCCGCCTGCAAGACTACTTCGCCCGCTGGAAGACGATTCCTTCCTACGAACGGCTCTGCGCCCTCTGGGGTCTGGCTTCCCGGTCGGCGGCGGGAAAGGTGCTGGAGCGGCTGCGGCGGGCGGAGTTTCTGGAGCGCACGCCGGACGGCGCCTGGGTGCCGGCTCGGCGCTTTTTCGAGCGGCAACTGGCGCGGCAGGTGGTGCAGGCGGGGAGTCCGGCCGCCGATGTGGAGGCGGGGATGACGGCGCTGCTGCTCGACGATCTGCTGGTCGATACCCCGTCGCGCACCCTGCTGGTCAGGGTGCGGGGGGAGTCGATGCGCGAGGCGAACATTTTCGACGGGGATATGGTGATCGTCGAGCGTCAGGCGGAGGCGGCGCCGGGGGAGATCGTGGTGGCGCTGGTGGATGGCGAACTGACGGTGAAACGGCTGCTGCGGGACGGCGGAGGCTGGCTGCTGCACCCGGAGAATCCGGAGTTCGCCGACATCCGCCCCGAGGGGGAACTGACCCTGGTGGGGGTGGTCACCGGCCTGGCCCGACGGCTGCGCAAGGGGCCGGCATGATCCGTGACATTGGCGTTGAGCCGCCCTCGCCGCGACTGGAGCCGACCGGCTTCGCCTCCCCGGCGGCGGATTACCTGGAACTCGGCATCAGCCTCGACCGCAGCCTCATCGACCATCCCGAGGCGACCTTCTTCTTCCGGGCGGCGGGACCGGCCCTGGCCGGGGCGGGGATTTTCGACGGCGACCTGCTGGTGGTGGACCGCAGCGTGACGCCGCGCTCCGGGCATATCGTCGTCGCCGTGGCCGACGGCGAATTCGTTCTGCGCGAGCTGCGCGCCCTGGCCCGCGAGGCGCGCGGCGAAGTCACCGTCTGGGGAGTGGTCCGCTGGGCCATCCATCGCCTGTGTCCCTCGCCCTGATCGACTGCAACAACTTCTACGCCTCCTGCGAGCAGCTCTTCCAGCCCCGCCTCATTGGCAAGCCGGTGGTCGTCCTCTCCAACAACGACGGCTGCGTCATCGCCCGTTCCGCCGAGGCGAAAGCACTGGGCATCCCCATGGCCGCCCCCTGGCATACCCTGACGGCCCTCGCCCGCCGTCACGGCATCGTCGCCCTCTCCAGCAATTACGCCCTGTACGGCGATCTCTCGGCGCGGGTGATGAAAATTCTTTCCACCTTCAGTCCGACGCAGGAAGTCTACTCCATCGACGAGTGTTTTCTCGATCTGGCCGGCGCCCAGCCAACGCCGGGGGCGTGCGGTCGAATCATCCGCGATGAGGTGCGGCGACTGGTGGGGATTTCCGTGGGGGTCGGCCTCGGCCCGACCAAGACCCTGGCCAAGTTCGCCAACCACTGCGCCAAGAAACGCCCCGAGTTCTCCGGGGCCTGCGCCCTGGGGGAACTCTCCCCCGCCGAGATCGACGGTCTGCTCGCCTGGGCGCCGGTCTCCGAGGTCTGGGGTGTTGGCGGTCGCCTGACGGCGCGGCTGCAAGCCCTCGGCATCCACACCGCCCTCGACTTGAAACGGGCGGCGCCTGGACATATCCGGAAGGCCTTCGGCATCACCCTGGAACGCACCCTGCGGGAACTCAACGGCGAACTCTGCTATCCCCTGGCCGCCGGACCGGCCGCGCGCAGGCAGATCCTCTCCTCACGTTCCTTCGGGCAACTGCTTACCGAGTTCGCCCCGCTGGAGGAAGCGGTCACCGCCTACGCCACTCGCGCCGCCGAGAAGCTGCGCCGGCAAGGCCTGGTGGCCGGCTCGGTCGGGGTCTTCGTGCAGACCAACCCATTCCGCACCGATCTCCCCCAGTACCACGCCTCCCGGCATTTCCCCCTGGAACCGACCGCCGACACCCGCCTGCTGGCCCAGGCCGCGCTGCAAGGCCTGCGCGTCATCTACCGCCCCGGCTTCGCCTACCAGAAGGCCGGGGTCATCCTCACCGAACTGCTTCCCAAAGAGTTGCGTCAGCCTACCCTCTTCGAGGATGGCGCGGCGCTGGCCGGATCCCAGGCACTGATGGCGGCGATGGACCAGATCAACCGGGCCTACGGCCGGGGGACGGTGAAACTCGGCGCGGAAGGCAGCGACCCGCGCTGGGCGATGCGCGCCGAACGGCGCACGCCCCGTTACACGACGCACTTGGAGGAACTGGCGGTGGCGAAGGCGGTCGATTGACGCAAAACAGCCGAAGCGAATGTTACGCTTCGGCTGTCGTGATGATCGGTCGGGATTGTCGCTCTGTCTTAGCGGGCCGACTCTTCGGCGGCGCTGCCGCTGGTCACGCCCTGGATGATGCCGGAGAGGAGCATCACGGCGGGAACGAGTTGGGTGGCGACGATCAGGCCGAGGAAGCCGAGAAACAACCAGACCAGCAGGCCCCCGCCGGAAGCGGCGCCGGTAGCGGCAAAAGCGGAGGTGGCGACGGTCGACAGGACGGCGGTAGCGGCGGCGATGCGAGCGATGGCGTTCATGGTGTTCTCCTTTATCTCAAGTCGTTCAGTTCGTCGTGGCAAGAATCAACGGTTGCTGGAGGTCGCGGTTTCTTCCCGGGGGGCCGTAACCCCTTTGGCCATGCCGAAGAGAACGAGCAGAGCCGGAACCAGCTGTACGGCGATGATCAGGCCGCAGAAGCCGAGGAAGAGCCAGACCAGGATGCCGCTGCCGTCGGGGCGACCCGAGGCGGCGAAAGCGGAAGTGGCGACGGTCGACAGGACGGCGGTGGCGGCGGCGATGCGGGCGATGGCGTTCATGATGTTCTCCTTTTTAGTATGGGATCCGATGGATTCGGGTTCGTTGCGGGTTGTCTGTTTACCGATGGCTGCCGGCTTCCTTGTTCCCTTTGCCGAAGATGCCCTTGGCGCCGGTGATGAAGAGGGTCAGACCCGGAAGCAGCTGGGTCGCGATGATCAGGGCGAAGAAGCCCAGGAACGCCAGGGTTACCAGACCGAAGCCGGAACCTTCGGCGGAGCCGGAAGCAAAAGCGGTGGAAGCCGAGGCGGCGATGAGAATCAGAGTCGAGAGAGTGCGTTTCATGATGTGCTCCTTTCCAAGGCCGTTGTGCCTTGCTGTTGTCTTTCTATATAGCGAGGAGCATGCCAAACCTGAGAATAAACTTAAAAAAATTATAATATGCTGAAATGACTAGGATTTATTTTGGCTGAAGGTGTTGGGGAGGGATGGAGGCGGGGTTAAATCGTATGAATAAAATATACTTATTCTCGTTATTCACAATCCATTAATTATACTTAAAAACAGTCTAAGTATCCGAAATATATGAATAAAAGGTCAAATATGGGGTGTATGGGGATTTTATTCAGGGTGTATGGAGGGAAGACCGGAGGGCCTATTGCTTCTAGAGGGCACCTCTTGAAGGGATTGGCCCCAATCTTTCGACTTCAGCAAGCACCGCTTCAGCGGCCTGTATCAAATCAAGAACAAGTCGATCATTGACTTCGAGAAGACCCTCGTATTCTCCCCGGTTACGCAGGTTGTGGCAGTGAGCCAGAACACGCCAGACTTCAGGACCGACACCGATCGTGTGCTGAAGACACTGAAAAACGATATAGCGGTTTTCCGAACGATAACCGTGCCGGCGAAGAGCGGCAAGCGACAAGGCATGTGCGGCATTGTAAGCCAGGTCGAAACGACTCTCCAACGACAGACCATCCATCCTGGAGTCCTTGAGCCGCGTGCGCCCGGAATGGAGAAGACCATCGAATTCTTTCTGATCTCCTGGTTCCTGCTTTATCTGACCGATGTCTAGCAGGTTCTTAAACTGTGGGGAGGTCATCTTTCGATCCGATCAGAAAAATTTTGGGTTGCTCGATCACCCTGACAACAAAACTGTTTTCCGCAATCATCTTGCTACGGAACTCTTCAACAGTATAAATCGTCGGGTTGAGCTGTCTGCCCAATTGGGGTTCCAACTCAGAAAAGCTGACCAGCAGGTCCGGGTAGGTCAACTGGTCTGAAATCAGCATCAAATCGATGTCGCTTTCAGCGTTGTCTGAGCCCTTCGCAACGGAACCGTAGATGAAGGCCACTTTGATCTTGTTTTTGAATTGCTCCAGGGCCAGATGCAACGGATCGGCAAGACCGAAGGTTTTGCGGACGATTCCTTTTAGCTCATCGAACACAGGCGATGACGGGTTTGCCTGGTAATGTTTCTGGTTGCCGATCTTTTTTACCGTCACAAGACCGGCCGTTGAGAGCTTTTCCAGTTCTCGCAGGACAGTGCCGGTGCCTATTCCTGCCTTGTCGACAATCTCCTTCGAATAAAAGCTTTTTTCCGGCTGCCCGAAGAGAAGACGCAACAGCTGCTGCTGTGTTTTGGTAAACAGCGCATCGCTGATACTGAATGTTTTCCTGTCAAAACTTCCCATATTGGGAACCATATAACCCAAAATGGGATAATACAAGCAGATTTTTCTCAGGAGCACCCGTGGATGTGGTTTGGCAACCCACTTTTTGACGGTATCCGGATTTGGAAGTTTCGGAAAATACCACAAAAAATACCGTCAAACTTATCGGCTGAAGTTGTTTGTCGCTGGACAACTCCAAACGACAAAAACAGAAAAACCCGCCATTTGGGCGGGTTTCCCATGTCTTTGCAGACCTTGCTGAATTGTTACTTGGTACCGAAGGCCGGACTCGAACCGGCACGCCCGGAAGGCATCGGTTTTTGAGACCGACGTGTCTACCGATTCCACCACTTCGGCAAAGTGGGTGGATTATAGAGAGGGCCGGAGCGGCGGTCAAGTTTTTTTCTGCCGTTTTCTCCCCGGCGGCGGGCCGAACTCAGGGTTTTCGCCCGAGAATCCGCGCCACCGCGCCGCGCCCGAAGTGGCAGTGTCCTTCGTGGATGTCGCGCTCGATTTCTTCCGCGATTTCGAAATCCAGCCCGGTGAGTTCCTCTTTCAGGTCGGCGAGGGTCATCAGCAGTTCCGCCGTGGGTGGGCCGCCGGTTTTGAACTGAAGTTGCCGGGGGGTATAGGCTTCGAGGATGAAGCGCCCGCCGGGGCGCAGGCCGTCCACCACCCGCCGATGCACCAGGCGCCGCAGGTCGGGAGGCAGGTGGCAGAAGATGGCGACGACGGCATCCCAGCTCGCCGGCGCGATGGCGAAATCGGCCAGATCGGCGACCCGGACGGCGATTTCGACACCCCGTTCCGCCGCCAGTTTCCGGGCTTTTTCCAGACCGACGGCGGAAGCGTCGACCGCCGTTACCGCATGCCCCCGCCCGGCGAGAAAGACGGCGTTGCGCCCCTCACCTTCCGCCAGACAGAGCACCTTGCCCGGCGCGAGCCTTCCGCTTACCTCCGCGAGAAAGTCGTTGGGCTTTTTGCCGTAGACGTATTCATCGGCGGCATAGCGCTGATCCCACATAAAACGTCCCTTCTAGGCCACGACGCCCGCGACTTTCTCAGCGCGTACTTGTGGCCAGCTTAAGCGCCAAGGCGGCGAAGATCGTCCCGGCCAGGCGATTGAGGATGATTTGCGCCCGGCCGGAGCGCCGAAAGCGCTCGCCGACGGCCCCCGCCAGCAGACTGACGGAACCGAAGACGAGAATGGTGGCGACGATGAAGATGCCGCCGAGAATGAGCAGCTGCACGGCCAGCGGCCCCCGGCTTGGGTCGGCGAACTGGGGCAGGAAGGCGAGGAAGAAGACCGAAACCTTGGGGTTGGTGATGTTCATGATGATCCCCCGCCGGTACAGCCGAGCACGCGGGACGACAGCGGCGCCGGGAGAATCGACCGCATCCGCCTTGGCGCGAAAGGCCAGGACGGCGAGGTAGAGAAGATAGCCGGCGCCGACCCATTTCAGCAGATTGAAGGCGAACGCCGAGGCCTGAAAGACCGCCGCCAGGCCGAAAGCGACGGCGGCGGTGTGGACCAACAGCCCGGTACAGAGCCCCAGGGTCACGAGCAGGCCGGAAGCGGGACCGCGTTGAATGGACTGGGCCATCACAAAGAGGTTGTCCGGGCCGGGGGAGAGGCCGAGCAGCACCGAAGCGGTAAAAAACAGCAGTAGGGTATCGAAAGGAATCATAAGGGCTCACGGGAGTAAAGGATAAGGGACCAGGCGACGACCATGGGCAAGCCGGATGGCCCTAGCCGCCGGCGCGCTTGACCGTCCAGCCCAGTTTCCGGAGTTCTACCAGCAGCAACTCGGCGTGATCCCCCTGGATTTCGATGACCCCGTCCTTGACCGTGCCGCCGCAGCCGCATTGCTGTTTGAGCCGGGTCGCCAAGGCCTTGAGGCCGGCCTCGTCGAGGGGAACCCCGGTGACAAGCGTCACCCCCTTGCCCTTGCGCCCCTTGGTCTGGCGGGACACCCGCACCACGCCGTCTGCAGGCGGAGCCGTCATCTTGCGGGCGCAGGCACACTCCCCTTTCGGCCGGTTGCAGCCAGGGCACATCCGCCCATGCTCGCTGGAATAGACCAGCCCGCCGTTCGTTTTTTTCATGGTCATGAAATCCTCAGAGCCGTCCGGCGGCAAAGGTATCGCACTGGTTCAGGTCGCCGCTGCGGGCGCCCCGGGTGAACCACTCGACGCGCTGGGCCGAGGTGCCGTGGGTGAAGGAGTCGGGGGAAACATAGCCCCGGGACTGGCGCTGCAGGCGGTCGTCGCCGATGGCGCTGGCGGCGTTCAGCGCCTCTTCGATATCCCCCTCTTCGAGAACCTGGCGCTCACGGTGGGCATGGTTGGCCCAGAGCCCGGCCATGCAGTCCGCCTGCAATTCCATCCGCACCAGCAACTGGTTGGCTTCCACCTCGCTCACCCGCCGCCGCAGGTTGTTCACCTTATCGAGGATACCCAAAAGCTTCTGCACATGATGACCGACCTCATGGGCGATGACGTAGGCCTGAGCGAAATCCCCCGGAGCCTGATGGCGCAACTTGAGATCGCGATAGAAGCCGAGGTCGATATAGACGCTCTGATCCGAGGGACAGTAAAAGGGCCCGACCGCCGCCTGGGCGTAGCCGCAGGCCGACTCCACCGCATCGGTGAACAACACCAGGCGCGGTTCCCGGTACTCCCGCCCCATCTGCCGGAAAAGGTCGTTCCAGACATCCTCGGTGTCGGCAAGCACCACCGAAACGAATTCGGCCAGCACGTCCTCTTCCGGGGAGCGGGGCGCGCTCACCGCCGAATCCCCACCCGACATGCCGGGCGCCCCTCCCTGATCGAGGACAATGGCCGGATCGACGCCGAAATACATGGCGATCAGCGCCAGGATAATGACACCGATACCGCCCCCGACCTTCTTCCCCCCCGCGCTGCGCATGCCGCGCCGATCTTCCACGTTGTCGCTTCTGCGACCATCCTGCCAACGCATAATCCACCTCTCGCAAACGTGCACCAAACGAACAATGATCGCCATCCGGGCCCAATCCGACGGCGATTTTTCAAATCCACCAAAAGCTCAAACAAATCACTTGCAGGATGAGACCTCATCCTTGCGGCGGGGCTTTCAGACAAAGGGGTTGCCCCGGTACGCCGCCGGACTGATGCCGAGTTCGCGCATCCGCCGTCGATCTTCCGGGCGGTGACAGCGGGCATATTTGCGGCCGCTGCCGCACCAGCAGGGGTCCGTTCCGCGCAGATCGACAAGGCTATCGGGAAGTTCAGCGCGCGTTTCTCGGCGAAACAACTTGTTCAACCAGGCAAACATCCGCATCTTCCTTTCATTCAGAAAGCGAAAAGTTTCAGCATCTCTTTGGCCGCCAATTCCGAAGAGGCCGGGTTCTGGCCCGTGATCAGCAAACCGTCGACCTCGACATGGGGCGCCCAGTCCGCTCCCTGCCGATAGAGGCCGCCCCGTTCCTTGAGCCGATCCTCCAGCAGAAAGGGGACAACGCCGGTCAACGCCACAGCCTCCTCTTCGGCATTGGAGAAACCGGTCACGCGCCGGCCCTTGACAAGAAAGTCGCCATCCTTGCCGCGTACATTGACCAGAGCAGCCGGGGCATGACAGACCGCGCACACCGGTTTATCGGCGTTGACAAAGGCCTCGATCAGGGCGATCGATTCTCGGTTGTCGGGCAGATCCCACATGGTGCCGTGCCCACCGGGGTAGAAAACCCCGTCGTAGCCATCAGCGGAAAGATCGGCCAAGCTGCGGGTAGCGGCCAGCTCATTCCGGGCGGCGGCATCGGCGTGAAAACGCCGGGTATGCTCGGTCTGGCTTTCCGGCAGATCGCTCTTCGGATCGAGAGGCGGCATCCCCCCCTTGGGCGAAGCCGGAACAATTTCCGCCCCGGCATCCTTCAGCACATAATAAGGCGCGGCGAATTCTTCAAGCCAGAACCCGGTCTTCTCACCGGTATCGCCGAGGCGGTCATGGGAAGTAAGAACGAAGAGAATTCTCATAGGATGATCCTTGGGGAGAGGGATATGGTTTCAACAAGGGCCAGGCCCCGTTTCGCATTAATCGCGGTTGAGCTCACAAAAGTACGGGAAGTTTACTCCATTTCGGCTCCCCAAGCCAGGGGGTCAAAACTTCCCGGATGCCATTCATCAGCAGACCGATGCCTCCGGGTTCGACCTGAACCAGGTCAATGTCTTCCGAATAACGGGCCGCCGGCATGTGCAGTTTGAACAGCGCCGTGCCGCCGCGAAACGCAAGTTCCGAGCGCACGGTGATCGTTCACGCCTGGCAGGACGATATCGTTCCCGAAGCCCAGGTTACCGCCTACGCCCGTTACCACCAGACGGAACTGCATTTGGTCAACAGCGACCACCGCCCGACCAGCGCCCTCCCTTTCATCCGCCTGCTCTTTCAGGAATTCCTCGAACCGTTCATCCCCGAATAGTCCGGCCGGGCGCGTGGGTTCCATAGCGATGTGTAGCATCACACTTATCCATTATTACGTCCCCATTAACCTGGATCATGATAAGCTGACTATTGAAGTTTTGCGACTGAAGATAAAATCAAGGAGTCACGCCATGCCCTCTTTGTTCGACCCCATCAAGATTGGAGCGTTGCACCTGCCCAATCGGATCGTCATGTCGCCGCTGACCCGCTCCCGCGCGACCTCCGATTCTCGCGTACCCACACCGCTCATGGCCGAGTATTATTCCCAGCGGGCCACCGCCGGCTTGATCATTTCGGAAGCCACCGTTGTGGACCGAATGGGCGTTGGCTATGTCGCCACACCCGGGATCTGGTCGGATGAACAGGTCGAGGGCTGGAAGTCCGTGACCGAAGCCGTGCATGCCAGCGGAGGTCGCATCTTCCTTCAGCTTTGGCACGTCGGCCGGATTTCCGATCCCAGCCTTCTGGACGGCCACCCTCCCGTCTCGGCCAGTGCCCTTGCGGCTCGGGGAGATGTCAGCCTGTTACGTCCAAAACGGCCATTCCCTGTTCCGCGAGCACTGGAAACCCAAGAGATCCCCGGGATCATCGCCGCATTCCGACGGGGGGCGGTGAATGCCAAGGCCGCCGGCTTCGATGGCGTTGAAATCCATGGCGCCAACGGCTACCTGCTCGACCAGTTTCTGCAGGACAGCACGAATAGACGAACCGATGCATACGGCGGTTCGCGGGAGAAGCGCGCACGCCTGATGCTGGAGGTGACGGATGCGGTGCTCGAGGTCTGGGGCGCCGACCGGGTCGGAATGCACCTTGCGCCGCGCGCGGACAGCCACGATATGGGCGATAGCGATCGTCTGGCCACCTTCACCTACGTGGCGCGTGAACTCGGCAAGCGCCGCCTCGCGTTCATCTGCGCCCGCGAGGAACGCCGCGAAGACAGTATCGGCCCCCATATCCGTGAAGCCTTTGCCGGGGTCTACATTGCCAACGAAAACTTCACCCGGGAAACGGCCGGGCAGGCCCTTGCGGATGAGGTGGCCGATGCCGTTGCCTTCGGGCGAGCGTTCATCGCCAATCCCGACCTTGTCGCCAGATTCGCGCTAAACGCACCGTTGAACACCTGGGATGACCAGACCTTCTATGTCGGCGGCGCCAAAGGCTATATCGACTATCCGACGCTTCCCGGCAGGCTATGACCAACATTTTCGCATGGCAGGAGTTATCGCTTCAGAAAGCGATATACGTCCTTTCGATGGCTAACATGGACAACGAGAATCACCAGTACATCATTCTCCACCTGATAAAGAATCCGGTAATCACCTACCCGCATTCGGTATAAAGGCGGGTCTTCCCCAACGAGCTGTTTGCTATTGGCAGGAAACGGGCTCGCAGCTAAAGCAAGTAGGGCCTGGTCAATTCTTTTCAGAAGAGGGCGATCGCTTTTGGCAATCTTGGCAAGGGATTTTTCCGCCGCCGGGGTCAGTTCAATACGATAAACCACGGATTATAATCCCAATTTTTTTCGAACTTCTTCATAGGGAATCCGTTCGCCGCGAGATTCCTCGATGGCTTCCCGAGCCGCTTTGATATCGAGTTGATCTTCAAGCATCTCCAAAAGTTTCAGGTCGTCCATTGAAATTATAGCCCCGACTTCCCTCCCGCGCTTGGTGAGAACAACACGTTCGTGGGTGTAGCGAGCCCTGTCAACGACCTCGCCCAAACTTTCCCGCGCATCCGATACGCCCATTCGAGTCACATCGCACCTTCCTTTCCATTGTACGAATTGTACAATCCGTACAACATTAAATCAACAGCAAAACCGGCCGAAGCATGTCCGCAATGACTTCAAGCACCCCCGAATTGCTTATGCGGCATAAATTAACTGTTTAGTCACCGGAGAAACAAGCAGCCGTACCGTGCGGCGAGCTGCCGGATCTGCTCGGCGAATTCCTCCCGCAGGCCAGGCGGGCCGAGGATTTCCACCTGGGCGCCGAACCCTTGCAGCCACCAGCGCAACTGGGCGGTGTCGCGCACCTGCGCCTCAAGCAGAATGCGGCCGTCGGCCTGTTCGCTCAGTTTTTGTTCGGCACTCAGGGGCGTTTCTTCGAACTGTCGGGCGGGATCGGGGGCGAAGAGCGCCCGCAGGGACAGCAGTTCTTCCCCTTCGGGATAGCCGAAAGCGCCGGAGTCGACATACGTCTGTAAATCGAAATCTTCCGGGGTCAGGGCCGCCGTGTCGAGAACCTGTGCCGTTTCGATGCGGTGAATGGCCAGTTGCTTGAGATCGGTGTAATGCCAGAAAGTGGCGACCAGATAGTGAGTCTGATCGACCACCACGATCCCGAGCGGATTGACGATCCGCTCCTGCGCCTGGTCCTCTCCCCGCCGCCGGTAGGCGATGGACAACTGCCGCCCGTGCAGAAGGCCGTCGTACACGGCAAAAAGCACCTGAGAGTCGATCAGGGGGGGCTGTAAAGGCTGGGTCCGGGACAGGACCGCGACCCGATCGGGCCAGGTCGCCAGCGGTTGCGGTTCGATGTCGGCGAGGATTTTATCCCCCTGGCGAAAGTAGGGGGCGAGCAAATCGAGGCAGGCTTCCGGCAACAGCCGCCCCAAGTGCCGCCGAACCATCTTGAAGACCAGGGCGGCATAGGGGGACATGCCGGGGATATCGAACTGAACGGCATCCCTGGGCCAGAACCAGCCGGCGGGACGGTTGCCGTCGGAGCTCAGCTGAAATTCGCTCTCCAGCTTCTCCAGATCGCGCTGCACCGTGCGCAGCGTGGTCGGATAGCCGCGCTCCTCCAGTTCGTCGCGCAGCCGAACGGTCGTCTTTTTGGCGGGCAGCCGGGGAACCAGAGTCAACAGGTTCCATTGCCGCATCAACGTATCCATCAGTCCCTCCTTATCCGGTGATCGTGAACGCCGGTACCCCCTGAATCACCGATCCCGGCGACCAACGGTGTCGCTTGTCGTTTCCCTTCCCCTTTTCTCGAAATCTCCCATGGCCTCTGCGCAGGACAAACGACACGGGTTGTCGCCATACCCGGGTATGTATAGATCATGAGCCGACGAAACTTTTTTCGCAAACTGAAAAGGAGGCTGGGCTGCATGGTCGAACCCTATGAGCAACACGTCATTCTCACCTATCTGCTGCGGCTGGCCACCGACAGCCGTCTCTCCCCCCAGGGGCTGGGCGAACTCTGCGAGTTCTTCCAGCGCAACCTGGCCTATCTCGGCCTGGACCGCAACGACGAGGAGTTTCTGGATCACCTCATGCGCTTTCAGGAAATCCTCGATGAGAAAAAGGGGATGCGCGGCGCCTTCCGCCACATCGCCGGGGTCATCGACAAACGCCTGCGGCAGCGGCTCGACGACCTCAAGGGAGCCGAGCCGGGGCCGCTGGAGACCAACCTGACGATCCTCGCCGACGAACTGGAACTGGACCGGGACGAACGGGGATTTTTCGGGCTCTTCGTCCGGTTCCTCACCCATGCCGGGTTTCAGCGGATTTTCAACGAAATGACCCGGGAGCACCTGGGCCTGCTCGATACCTGCGCCATCTGTCTGGACACCGATCGCAATGCCCTCGGCGACCGCCTGCGCCCCGGCGCGCCCCTGCTCGCTTCGGGGGTCATCCGCCAGGCCTGCCGCACCGGCAACGATCTCGATGATCAGTTCGAAATGCCCGATGCCGTGCGCACCGCCATGCAGAAAGCCTGCGGGGTCAAGGAAGACATCCGCAGATACATCCTCGGGGAGACGGCCCAGGCCAGTCTGCTGTGGGAAGACTTCGATTATCTCAACGACATTCCCGAACGCCTGGAGCGCTTTCTGAAGACGTCCATCGACCACCGGGTTCCCGGCGTCAACGTCCTCCTCTGGGGGCCTCCGGGGACCGGCAAGACCGAATTCTGCAAGACCCTGGCCCAGCGGTTGGAGGTGAAACTCTACGCCGTCGGCGAGCAGGACGAGGACGGCGGGGAGCCGACCCGCAAGGAGCGCATGGGCTCGCTGCAGTTGGCGCAGAGCCTGCTGCGCTACCAGAGCCGGAGCCTGCTTCTCTTTGACGAGATGGATGACCTGTTCGAGGGGAGCGCCCTGGTGCGCTTCTTCGGTGGAAAACTCTCCATGGGCTCGAAGGTCTTCACCAACCGCCTCTTCGAGAACAATCCGATTCCGACCATCTGGACCATCAACGACGCCAAACTGCTCGACGAGTCGATCATCCGGCGCATGGCGTTGGCCATCGAGATGTCCATTCCGCCGGCGAAGACCCGGGAGCGGGTCTGGCAGCGGGTGCTCTCCAAAAACACCCTGAGCCTGCCGGATGACGACATCCGGATTCTCTCCCAGCTCGACATTTCACCGGCCGTGGTCGACAACGCCGCCCGTGTCGCCAAACAGATCGGCGGCCGCATCGAGGATTTTCAATTCGCCACCCGGGGGATCGTCAAAGCCATGTCCGGACACCTGCCGAAACCGAAACCTTCCTTCACGACTCCGTTCTGTCCGGAACTGATCCGGACACAGAGCGATCTGGAGCGGATTACGCGCCAACTCAAGCTCACCGGACGCCGGGATTTTTCCCTCTGCCTCTACGGTCCTCCGGGTACCGGCAAGTCGGCCTTCGTCCGCCACCTGGCGGAAGCCCTCGATCTGCCGGTGGTGATGAAGCGGGCCTCGGATCTGTTCGACGCCTATGTCGGCGAAACGGAAAAATCCATCGCCAAGGCCTTTCAGGAGGCGCTGGACAAGGGGGGCTTCCTCGTTTTCGACGAAGCCGACTCCCTGCTCGGCGACCGCCGTTACGCGGTGCGCAACTGGGAGGTGAGCCAGGTCAACGAAATGCTCACCTGGATGGAAAACCACCCCCTGCCCTTTGCCTGCACCACCAACCTGATGGACCGGCTGGATCAGGCGTCGCTGCGCCGCTTCACCTTCAAGTGCCATTTCGACTATCTGGGGGAGGAACAACTCTGCCTGGCCTTCGAACGCTTCTTCGGGATGACGGCGACGGTCAGACAACTGGACGGTCTGATCGGCCTGACCCCTGGCGACTTCGCCCTGGTCGACAAGAAAGCCCGGATCATCGGCTGCGAAGGAGACCGGGACCTGCTGATCGACATGCTGAAACAGGAACTCGCCGCCAAGGAACACCGTCCCGGTCGGCCGATGGGATTCACTCGGGAGTGACCATCCACCGCTCATGCGCGTCGGCGAGGATCGGGTTGTGCGCGCCAAGTCTTGCCGCTTGGCGGGGGTGAACCAGCGGAAGCAGGTAAAAACTTCGGCCCCGCAGAGAAAACCTGTGACGCTGCCCATACTGACCGGATTGGATGCCGAAATTCGCAATAGAGGTCTTGTCGCATAGTCGCAGCGGCGCAACAAACTCCTTCAAAGGAACATCACCCAGCGTAATCAACGTGTCTGCGCCGGAAGAGATGAACTCTTCAAGGATCTCCTCAACTCGCGTTTCGGTCGCGAACCGATGTGGAACTGGCGGAATTGTTGCGGCCGGCAAGTCAAGAGCCTGCGCCACCGGATTGTACCTGGCGCGAACAGCTTGTGCCTGGCCTGGATTCATCCGACTTTGCGGCAGCAGATCGCAAAGCCATGCGTTCTGGCGCGACAAACCAAGTGGCTCCAAGTAGAGTTCGTCGAGGGCCACCCCGGAAGGCCCGTTCATGCCGGGGCCGGGAGGGACAAGGCGACCCGCTTCGGCGGGGATGTCAATAGACCCGATGATTTCGTCTTGGCCTTCACCGCGCCAGAAGATGTATGGCTCACTCGCCACAGCCAGCGCTGTCACTCGGGTTGACCCGTCTGGGTTAAGCCATCTTGCATGAACGGCACTCGCGTAGACGCCCAGAACGAAGACTCCGGCGTCAGCCAACGGGTTTTGCCGCAGTGTAAGTAGCGGCTCTCCAAACGGGAATCTGTGCATGACAATCGTCCTTTTGCTGCGAACAGTTTACCTTGACCGTTCGCAACCTCGCTTCAGTTGAGCATAGGGTTCGAGGTTGTGTTGAAGGGGCTGTCCGTTTCTCTCGACTCATTACTGAAACACGAAGACTGCCACCGACAAACCCTCCTCCGCCCAGAATACGTGACCGTCAGGGTGCCAGCAGATGTGGGGACGTTCGTGGACCATCTTGCCCATGAGTTGCAGAAGCGACTTCGACCCTTTGATGGTTGCGACTTCCTGTTCTTCAATCGGAATCCAGAAGGTCCAGTAGTCATCTTCCCAGGCAGGCGAGGTGTACTGCTTGAAACAATGGGCAAAGGTCTGCCCGCATGTGCGGCACTTGACGATCCTGACGTCAAAGCGATCGGACTCATGGACAGAGTCAGTCACTCTAACGTCATTCTGGATCACGTCGTCAGTCAATTTCCCTGCTTTAGCCTGCGCTATCAGATGACAGTTCATCATTCCCTCGCTCAATAGATTGCGGAAACCGTGAGAAAAATTCTGAATGAAGTCAGTCACAAACCCTGAAACACGTATCCTTTTCCGGTGCGATGCCTGAGAGCTGGCGGAGCATCTTCTTGAACTCCCTGGCTTCGGCACGAAAGATGGTGTCGACCTGATAGGTCAAGCCGCAGGGACGGCTGAAAGGGATCTGCATCACATGCAGGGCCGCCTCGAATAGAAGATTTTTCGATTCGGGGCCATCCCCTATTTGGTTGATGAGGATTTCGACCCCGCATTTTCCCTCGGCTGGATAGTATGGATCCTGCAGTGAATAACCATCCCGGAGAGCCTGGGACAGGGAGTAACGAACAAACTCGTTAACGGTTCGTGATTCAAGGATGTTCTTGGCCGGTAAAAAATGGGACATCAAGACCCTCCAGGAATGATGGATATGTTGTAAGGATCGCTGCGGATTTTGGCGACCCCTCGGATTCCGGCAACGCATCACTCCTCCCGCTTCTTATGGGGGAAGTACCTTTCAACGGGGTGATAAAGGGAGCAGTCCGGATTGCTGCAACCCAGGCCGACGCCAAGCATCGGGCAGTGCCCGGTGCGGCCATCATCCTGCATGTGGGTAGAACCGGCGGGCATGTTGATAGGCGCGCCGCAAAGATAACAGACCCGTCTACCGCAGCGCTGACAGAACCAGGGTCGCAAGCCGCTTTTCAGGGCGTCATACACCCGCTGGACCGCTTCCTCGGTACAAAAACTTTCTTCCCCCCGAACCAGGGCATAGCCGTCCCCTTTTTCTCCCAGAGGAACCGTGCGACTGAAAACCTTGGGGCCTCTCTCGTTGGATTTGAGGGACGAATAACCCACCCAGCGGGTTTGCTGGCCAATCAATCGGCAGCCTCCGGTCTCGCTCAGAGGCCGGCCACAGATGGCGCATACAGGCGCCGGTGGCATAATTTCTCCCTTACAAGACATTCCATATCTCCTTTCGATCAGCAGCGGCCGCAGCCGATTCACCCTTTACAGCTTACGCTTCCTCCGCCATCCGCTGCAATTCCACCCGGCGCTCCGGCTCGGTCTTTCCGGCGCCGAGGGCGCGGATGCGCAGCTCCATGTAGCGATCCCGCTCGTAGCGGCCGTCGAAACCGTCATTGAGCAGCTTGGCGGCGAAGCGGACGAGATGCTTGCGGCTGCGTCCGTCAAAGTCGGGGACGTTGACCGAATAGACTCCCGGATAGCGGCGGATGCGGATCCAGCCCTCGGTGACCAGTTCGCGAATCTTCTCTTCCCGGGCTTGGCCCTCGCTCCCCCATTCCTCACCGTAGTCGTCGTAGCGGCGGCGCAAATCCTCCAGCGAGATCTGGAACAGCTCCGGATGATCGATGACGTACTGGATATGGGTGTCCTTGACCAGATGGATCTCCCCGCTCGGGGCAATCCAGAAGGCGATGGTTCCCTTGATTGGCGTCGGCATGTCGTTTTCTCCCTGACTCAGTTTAAAAATCCAATCTTGGCGGAAGACTGGGCACTCAACCCCTTCTCCCGAATCTCTTCGCTCAGCAGTCCGTGCAACTTCCCGGCATCGTTCAGACAGCCCATGACCCGGGCTTTGCGGGCGACCACCGCGAAATCTCCAGGGGTCAATCCGTGCAGCGCAACCAGACCGGCAGGCAGCTCGGCTTCGGGGAAAAAGTGGCGAAAGGCCGGCTCGACCTGGGCGGGTTGCAGATAGTCGAGATGGCATTTGAAGGTAAACCGGCGCAGCGAGGCGGGGTCCAGGTGCTCCCGCAGGTTGGTGGTGCAGGCAAAGGGGAGCGCGTGGGACTCCATCCAAGTGAGCATTTCGTTGACCTGGCTGACTTCCCAGTTGCGCGCTGCGTGGCGCCGGTCCGAAAGCAACGAATCCGCTTCGTCGAAGACCAGAAAGGCACCCAGGTCGAGGGCTTCGGCGAAGGCTTTGGCGATCTTCTGTTCCGTCATTCCGACATAGGGGTCAAGCAGGTCCGACGCCCGCTTGAGCAACACCGGCATGTCGAGGCGCTGGGCCAGATAGCGCACCAGGGCGGACTTCCCCGTCCCCGGAGGACCGTACAGGCAGAGGGAGAAGCGTTTCTCGTCGCTCGCCGACAGGCGTCCGGCCAGCGCTTCGACATCCAAGCTGCTGCAGGTCAGTTCCGGACGGTACGCATCGGCGACCGTCTCCAGCGGCGGGGAGACTCCCTTGTTCATGGCGCGAATGATACTCGTGGCGGCAAATCGCAGATCGTCCGAGCTCCCGTTGAGGCAGCGGGCGAAACGGGTGGCGCTGTCGATCACCGCCGGAGCGATATCGAGTTTGACCAGTTGGCGGATCTCGGCGTCGGGCAGCGCCAGCTCGTGGCGCTCCAGCACCTGCTCCCAGACCTGACGCCGGGAGGCGACCGGCGGGCTTTTGAGTTCGATGGCCAAAGCCATGCGGCGCACGATCGCTTCGTCCAGATTGGAGACGTCGTTGAGAATCCAGAAGGTCGGCACCGGATTGTTTTCGAGCATCCGATGAAGAAAGATCTTCGGTCCGGTGGAACGTCTTTTCCCGAAAAAATTGAACTCTCCCCCCATGACGTCGTCCATCTCGTCAAAGAGGAGCAACCCCCGCCCCTTGCTGCCGAGGATCATCTGAGCGAGTTCCAGGGACTGGATGCGCTCGTGGCGATTGGGCTCGTGCCCGGCGTCGTCCACTTCCCCCACGGCGTACAGGGGGACGGCGAGTTCCTGGGCGAGGGTCTTGCAGAATTCGGTCTTGCCCGTACCCGGCGGACCGTAGAAGAGGATGTTTACCCCGGGCAACCCTTCATCCAGGGCGCGGCGCAGAAACTCCCGCAACCGGTCGCGGGTTTCACCGAGGTGACGAAAGTTCTCCCAGGACAACGTCGCCTGACGCGGTGCCCCCAGAATCAGGCTGCGCAGATCCGACCCGAGGGTGCGGCGTTTATAGAGGGCGGATTCGACATTTTTGATCAGGGAGTAGTGGTCGTCGAGATCGCTCCCCTGACAATCCTCCTGGGTGACAATCCCCGAGGAGAGCAGGCGGCTTTCCGGGCGCAGGCGCTGGGCCAGCTCCATTTCATCGATGGCGAGGAAGATCGCGCAGAGACCGACGGGATCACCGAACTTCCCGTTGGCATTGTCGATGAAACAGCGCAGACCGCGCCATCCCTGGTAACGGCTGAGCAGTCCCATAAAAGCGTTTTCGATGGCGTCGAGCCCGAGATCGTGGGCGAGCGTATCCAGGTTCCGCTGAAAAACTCCGGGGAGCTCGACACCTTTGGCGGGAACCCGGCGCGGCGTCAGCAGAGCGAGCAGCGCGGTTCTGGCGGCATCCACCTCTTCACGAGGGCAGGCGGCATGTTCGTAGGATTCGGAAAAATCCTGCACCGTCGTCAGCTTCTTTCGCTCGGCAGGACGCAAGGGGTCCAGCAGCTGCGGGAAATGGACGATAAATTCGCAGATTTCCCCGAGCAACTCGCGGCGGCAGACCGGATGGCCGGCCAGGTTGAGCAGATAGGCAAGGATGACGGCTTTCTCTTCGGCGGGCAGATTCATGGACACTCCCCTTCGTTGTGGGCGTTTGAGGATACGCCTCGCTCTTCTTTTCCTGCGTCCGTTCATGATCACAGGATAAGGGGAGCTCACGACAGGGAATGTCGCTTCAGATCAATCGCCGGATGACCGGTGGAAAATTACCGGATCGCCGACGTTCCGAGCAGTCGTCCAGTCAGTTCCAGGGCATCCCCCGGCCAGAAACAGTCCGGGCGGGGACGGAGAACACCGGGGCGGCCGAACTGGGGGCGGCAGCCCAGGACCGCTTCGCGCCATTGCCGGGGAATGGCGTCCACCCCGTAAACGGCGCCCAAGAGCGCCGCGCAGATGGCGGCGTTGGTATCGGTATCGCCACCGCGCATGACGGTATCGACCACCCCGCTCTCAAGATCGGGGGCGTGCAGCAGTTGCCAGAGGGCGTTATGGAAGGCGAGCAGAACCCAGCCTTGCTGATGCAGGTAATCGGCCGGCGGCCGTTCCGCCGCCTGGAGAATCGTCGCGAACAGATCCGGTGCCACCGGCATCGCTTCGGCCCAGGTTCTGATGGCGTGATAAAGGAATTGGGGATCGGGACCGGTGCGGATGGCCTGGGCAATCGCCATAGCATAGAGAGCGTTAGCCTGCAGGCAAATGGGGTGGGGATGGGTCAATAAGGCATCGCGTTGCGCCCATTCGGCAACCTGTGGCAAGGGATGGTTGACGCCAAAAATCCCCAGCGGGCTCACCCGCATCAGCGCGCCATTGGCCTGACTCTCAGGGTTCGGGCGCCTGCGAAGTCCGCAGGCGACGGTCATGCCGCAATCGAAGGGGTCGGTTTCAAGCCAATAGACATAGGCCTCGCGCACGGCTTCCTGATCATAGGTGCGGCGATGGACCAGAGTGCGGGCGAGGAGCAGAGCCATTTCGGAATCGTCGGTCGGTTGGCCGGCGATGGTCTTCCAGGTGCCGCCGTCGGCCAGTTCGCGCACACCGTTCGGGTAGGCTTTTCGGATCTCCTCCGGCGACTGGAACTCGACCAGACTGCCCAGGGCATCCCCGGCCAGCTGCCCGAGAAGACATCCCTGGGCGCGGGCAAGGATCGCCTCGTTATGACCGCTCTTTGTTTCAGGCATCGGCATCCGCTTACAGGTTTTCCGGAATGAATTGGATCACGATGGCGGCGGGCCAGGGGGCCTTGAAGCCGAAGTGTCCGACCAGTCCGGCGAAGAGGATGAGGACGCAGACGAGCAGGTAGACTTTCAACCCGGCGAGGAAGGAGCGGCGCAGCAGGGCCAACAGGAAATAGAAACCCAGCGCGACGACGAAGGCAAAGGTCCACATCTGGCCCAGATCCAGAGGGATGCCGGAAACTTCCTTGAACAGGGCCATGAACAGCACCCCCGGCAGCGCGCAAAAGATCGCGCAGATCACCAGCAGGCCGAAGATGAGATCCCCGAGTCCGCCCTTTCGTTCCTCATGCGCCATCGTTTCCCTCCCTACGGAATGGCGGCCGGATAGATTCGCTTTTCCCATCGGCCGGCACCGCGCCGAGTTTTGTTCGGCGTGATGATGAGGGCAGCATAACCGGAACAGGCGACAGCCGCTGTCGTAAAGGGGGAGGAAAATATCTTTTGGGAAAATCCCCCGGCATCAGCTATAATCTAGCCAGTCTAGCCAGATTGGAGGCCCCTATGTCGACAACCAGGAAGAATGAGCTTCACGCCGATGAGTGGCAGCTGCAGGAAGCCAAGAACCGCCTGAGCCGGGTGGTCGAGGAGGCCCGGCGCGGCAAGCCGCAGACCATTACCCTGCGGGGGACGCCGGCCGCCGTGGTCCTTTCCTTCGAGCAATACCAGGAGCTGACCCGGCCCCGCTTACCCCTTTCCGAGTTTTTCAAAAGCTCTCCCCTGCGCGGGGTGGAGCTGGAACTGGAGCGGAGCCGCGATACGGGGCGCGAGGTGGAGCTGTGAGATTTCTGCTCGATACCTGCGTCATTTCGGAGCTTGTTCGTCCCCGGCCCGACGAAAGGGTTCTGGGCTGGATCGATGCGGTTGACGAAGCCGGGCTCTTTCTGAGCAGCTTGACGCTGGGGGAGTTGGAGAAGGGGATCAGCAAATTGCCGGTCTCCACCCGGCGCGATCAACTGCGCGACTGGCTGGAGCGGGATCTGGCGGAACGGTTTTCAACGCGGATTCTTCCGGTCGATGCCACCGTCGCCCTGGCCTGGGGACGACTGCAGGGAGAGGCGGAAGGGGCCGGGATGAAGCTGCCGGTGATCGACTCATTGCTGGCGGCCACCGCCGCCTGTCATCAGCTCACACTGGTCACCAGAAATGTCGCCGATTTTGCCCGCTGCGGCGTTCCCCTGCTCAATCCCTGGAACGCCTGACCCCCGTTTTCCCTTTCCTGCCTCGCCCCGCCTCGATTGTCCCTTCCCCCCCGCTCAGACGCCGAGTACCTCCACCAGACCGCCGCCGATGCAGAAGTGAATCCAGGTGCCGAGAACCGGCGCGCCGGTCGCCTCGGTGACGGCGCGGCGGTAGGCAGCCAGCTGCCCGGCATAGGCCAGGGCCTGGGCGGACCAGTCCTCGCGGCGGCCGGGGAAGGATTTATGATCGACGATCAGCCAGCCCTGCGGCGTGGCCACCAGCAGATCGATCCAGCCGTTGAGGCGTTGACCGTTGCCGAGATCGCATTCGATGGGCCATTCGGGGTGGAAGGCGGTCGCGGCGAACTCCCGTTGCAGGGTCTCCCGCAGACGGCGACCGAACACCGCCGCTTCCTCGGGGCGGACGACGCCGCTCAGGCTGTTGGCGGTCAAGAGCTCGGCGCAGCGCGTCTCGGCATCCGTTCCCAAGGCGTCGCTGAACTCGGCGGCGATGAGGTCGTGAATCAGGGTGCCGAGATGATCCATTTCCGGCTTCCCGTTGATCGGCAGGCGCGAGCCGAGGTCGATAATTCGTCCAATAGCGGCGTCGGTGCCCGCCATGGAGCTGGGCGAAAGCTCCCGCGGGGGTCGGGCCTGGTGCGGGCGGCGACCGGCAAACCACGTCAGCGCCGGGCGCTCCCCGTCGTCGGCAGTCGCGCCCTCGCCGGGCTCGAATTCGCGGTGCGCGCAGGGGAGGCTTGCTCCCCCCGACAGGGTCAGGGTGCCCGAGGTCGGGGTCAGCCACTCGGCGCCGAGCAGGTCGAGCCAGGGGAGACTTTTCTGTTTCGCCTGCCGGGTCAACACCAGCAGATCCCGGGCGCGGGTGATGCTGACGTAGAGCAGGCGCAGATCCTCGGCTCGCCGTTGCTGCCGGATCTCCCGGGCCGCCTCGGTAGCGGCGATGCGGTCATCCACGGCAATCCCGGCCGTCTGTTTGCCGAAGGGCCAGGGCCAGTAATGCAGACTCCGCCCCGCCAGCGGCGCGGCCAGGTCGAAGCCCTCCCGGCGGGGGACCATCTGCATCTCCCAGAGTTCACCTTCCTTGAAAAAGTGCAGATCGCAGAGGATCACCACCGGCCATTCCAGGCCCTTGGCGCGGTGATGGGTCAGAACCTGGATGGCATCGCCACCGGACTCGGCGGCGCAGGCATCCTCCCCGGCCTCGGCCAATCCTTGCAGCCACAACAGCAGACCGGCGACGGTGGCCGCCAGGTCGCTTTGCCGGCAATAGTCCTCGTAGGTCAGGGCCAGATCCCGCAGGCTTGGTGGTACGAATGCGCAGGGAATGCCAGGCCGACCAGGAAGGCGGCAGTTGCCGCTTGAGGGCTTCGTAAACCCGCTGCTCGGCGTGTGAGTCGGTCGTGCGCGGCTGCGTGCGCGGCCAGATGCCCGTTGCCATAACGAAACCCGCCCCCTCGAAAAAAACCGAAAAACCAGAACAAGCCCAGCCCGCAAACAGCAAAGCCGCCCAGGGAGTTCAAAATCCCGAGCGGCCTTTATGGTCTGCGGTCACAGGTTGTGAGTCATCTCCACCCTCGCCGATCACGTCAATGTCATATCATGAGTGAATACCTTACCCCGACCTTCCCGTTCCTGACAAGTGATTAATCCGACTTGAGGTTTTCAAGTCGTCACGAAAAGACCCCATGCTCGATGCGGCCAAGAATCGCGAGCACCTCTTCTTCCCCATTCGCGCGCAGCAAGGTGTCGACCGGCGTCTGTCCGCCCAAGGCAACGATTCTCGTCGTCAACCACTCCGCCGCACTGGCCTCGTCACCGAAAACCTCCAGCGCACGGCGGCGGACAGACTCCGGCAAGGTTTGAAAAGCCGCCCGGTCGAGGGCGGCTTTGATCTGCGTAAAAGAAGCGTCATCCGGGAGTTCCTCCAGATCGGCGATCACCTGCCGCAGCAAGGGGCCTTGGCGGTTTTCCGTGGTCCGGCCTGTTGTAGAGACGAGTGCGCGGCTTTCTTTCCGTACGCGCCGGTCAATGATCTGGTCATGAAGAATGATCGCGCAGGCAATCAGCAAGAATACGCTGAGGCCGAGGTAGATGACGACCAAGGGTTCCATCGGCAGTTCTCCTTCTTGTCACAACATCCGCAGGGCGGGATGATCGGCGATACCGAGTTGCGGATGATTCCGGCCATGGGCGTGGGGACTGCGGCGATTCAGCCCGGTGCTGATCCGGTCGCAGCAGGCGACGAGGTCGGCCATGTCGTATTTGGGAATCTTTTCGCACATCTTCCAGGTGAGCAGGTAACGGAGCTCCCGTCCCCCTTCCGGCCACTCCCGATCGAGTTCCCGCAGGTGGGGAGCGAGAACCTCCAGAGTCAGCTTGTCATGGTCGACGGCCGCGCCCAGGGTCGTCCGCCGCATCTCATGAGTCATGGTGAGGATCTTGCCGATATCGTGAAAGAGCGCGGCCACCATCCCCAGCTCGCAGCTTTCCCGGGAAAACTCCTGGTGCTTGGCCACCAGGAAGAAGCATTCGAGGCTGTGTCGCAGCAGCCCACCGGGAAAGCGGTGGTGATGCTGAAGACTGGCCGGCGCCGAGACGAAGGGAAAGCTGATGCCCGTATCCGCCAGGACCGCCTCGACGAAACCCCGCAGCGGCGGCAGGCGGATCTGCTCGACGGCGGTCAGCAGCGTCGGCAGCAACTCCGGCACCGGGCAGATGCCGCGCGGAATGAGCGCGGCGGCGGAGCGCTCGGCAAGCTGCGACAGCGGCTGAACCGAGGCGACATCGATCCGCAACTTCCCGCGAAAGCGGCGCACCTGGCCACAGATTCGCACCAGGGAATAGTCGGGCCGGTCAAGTTGACCGATCAACTCATCCGTCCAGGCGTAAGCATGGATCTGCCCGCTGAAGTCTTCCAGAACCACCCGCAGATAGGGATAGCCGTCCCAGGTGGCGCTGTGGGTCGCCTCCCGCAGCCGGAAGGTTCCGCAGACCGCCCCCGGCACCAGTTTCGACAGGGCCAACAGCTCAGACATGGGCACCCCCTCCCGCCATCCGCGCCGCCAGCAAATTCTCGAAAGCCGACCCGTCCTGCCGCGTCAGGTTGGGGACGAAACGCGAGTAGACGGTAAAGAGCATCTCCGTGGAGGTGTGCCCCATCTGCCGGGCAATCCATTCCGGATTCTCCCCCGCCGCCAGCCACAGGGTCGCGGTAGTGTGGCGGGTCTGATAGGGACGGCGCCGCTTCATCCCGAGAAACTTCAGAGTCGGATACCAGATGCGCTGGGTGACATTGATATGATGCAGATTATTGCCGCAGCTGTTGCAAAAGACAAAACCTCCCAGCTTCCCGGTCACTTCCCATTGCTGCTTCAAGGCGGCAAAGACCGGGTCCGACATATGCACCTCGCGGATCGATCCCTGGGTCTTCGGGGTTTCAATCCGCCCTTCCACCAGGGTCTCGCGAATCAGAATCTGCTTCCGCTCGAAATCGACGTACTTCCACTGCAAGCCATCGATCTCGCCGGTGCGCAACCCGGTGAAGAACCGGACCTGATAATAAAGGCGAAAGTCCGTCCGCACCCGCGAAAGGAAGAGATTCACCTCGTCGAGGCTAAAGGGGTCGACATCGGTCTTCGGCACCTTTAGCGGTTTGATGCCGACAAAAGGCGTGCTAAAGTTGAACCGGTCAGCTGCATCATTGAGAATCATGCGCAAAGGCGTCATGATGTGATTGATCCTCATAGGCGACAACCCGAGACGAGTTCCGATTTCGACTTTGGCGAGTGTGGATCGGAATTTCAGGATTTCGCCCTTGGTGATGTGGCTGACCTCTTTTTCTCCGAAAACCGGATAGAGGTGCTTTTCCAGCGTCCCCCGCACCGTCTTCCGGTAGGAAATCTTCCAGGAAATCTCGTTCTCCAGGTACCACTCTTCGGCAAACTCCCGGAACGTCTGTCCCTGGCTTCCTCCCGCCGAAGGGGGCCGGCCAACCACCCGACCGGCAGTCGGAATCGGCTGCGCCAGTTTCGCCAGATTGCTGCTGTTCGGGAAATAGCGTTCATACGCGAACGTCCCCTGCTTGATCTCCGCATCGATCTGCGCCATGAAGGCCTCCAACCGTTTCCGGTTGGCCGGCGTATCCTCCAGCAAGGTCTGCTCCCGGCAGCGCAGGCCCCGATAGAAAAAGTCGAACTGGAGTCTTCCCGTTTCCTTGCGAACTCTGACCTTACCCATAACAGACACCTCCCTTGACCATGGGAATGACCGGCTTCTGCGCCATGGACGCCTTGACCATGTCCCGCTCGATCGCCTCCCAGATGTAGAGAACCCGGCGCCGGCCGAAGGGACGGATGTAGTGAATCCCCTCGATAAAGACCGCATCCTTGAGCGCGCTACGGATATAGCGCGAATCGTACCGCAGCCGGGCCGCCAACTCTTCCGTGGTCATGTAGGTCTGCTGTTCCATGTGATTTCTCCTTTGCAATAAGTTTTGGGCCTAAAAAGCACGTCCATGATTTATATGAATCATAAATGATTTAATTGTGCTGTCAAGACTGTTTTTTTGTAATTTGATTCATATTTGAATCAAACGACTCGCGGATGGTTTAAATCCGCTTGGAAAGCCGCATGGTTTGGGGTATGTTGAAAAAAAAGAACAAGGGGGTGTGATGATCCGTTTTTATCTCAAACGATTGATTTCTGACTGGGAATTCAAGGAGGGAAGGCGGTTGACTATCGGGGAACTGGCGGAAAAATCGAAAGTTGCCAGACCCACATTGTCGCGGATTTTGAATCAGAAAGGATACAACACGACGACCGATAACCTTGGACGTCTCTGTTGCTTCTTCAACTGTCGGATAGAGGACTTGGTCGAATATATTCCAGACGACTCCCCCCTACACGAAAACAGTAAGGGTTGAGTCCCGACTCAATTAGATATCGAAAATTTGTGACGACCTTGAGCCAAATGTCAAAATCAGGGGAAAATCCGCGATTAACGAAGAAAAAAAAGATTGGCACGAATGTTAATGCTGTTTTGTCGGTAGGTTGGAAAGCGCCTTGAGCCAAATGTCATTTTAGACCCGACCTTTGGACTCCGGAAAATGTCAATCCTGGTCAGTCCAAAGCTCAAACCGACAAAGGAATCGTCCCAGGACCGTCACAAAAACGCCACAGACGCAAAAAGGGGCTACGGCATCAACCGTAACCCCTTGATTTTTATGGCGCGCCCGACAAGATTCGAACTTGTGACCTTTGGCTCCGGAGGCCAACGCTCTATCCAGCTGAGCTACGGGCGCATAGAGTCGATGTTTATACCGCAACTCTTTTTGGAAAGCAACCACCATTTTTTCTGAAAAGCGTATCGGTCTCGGGATTTTTCTTGCCTGGCATGACACTTGCTATTTTTCTTATCCTGGGTTGTTGTTATAATCTCGCACCGATTTTTTAATCCCTTTCTTCAGGATCAGCCCATGACGTTTTTCAGGATTCTGTTCTTTGTTTTGCTGCTGCTTCCCCTGGCTTCACCGGTGCTGGCCAAGGTGACCTTGGGCGTGGTGCCGCAGGCGCAATCGCTGCTCTCTTCGGAAGGGGCGGCCCAGGATTTCGCCCGCCTGCTCGAAAGGGAGATGGGGGAAGAGGTGGCGGTGCAATTTTTCAAGGATGAAAAGGAGTTGCACGAATGGGTGAGCCGCTATCGGCTGGTCGATGTGGCGGCCTTCAGCGGCGGTTATCTGGCGAAGCAACTTCCCGGTGAGTTTTTCCGGCTGGAGCACCCTCGGCCGGGAACGGGGAATCCGGCCGAGCACTTTGTCGCCCGCCAGGGGCTCTATCCCTGGATGCTGAAAAAGCTCCAGAAAAGTTTCGCCGCCCTGGCCCAGTCGGGCGCCGCCGGGTCAATTCTGGGTCAATCAACGTCCGCGCCGTCTTCTCTCCCCCTCCCGCCCCCCGCATCCTCGCCTCCGAAGTCGCCCCCCCCCGTCGAGACAAGAGATGAGCCGAAACCGGAGGTTGTCGCGGCACCTCCGGCGGAATTCTCGGTGCAGGAAACCCTGGAGGAGGCGGCCGAGGTCGAAGCTCCTCCGGTCGCGCCCGTGACGGAGGAAATGCTCGATGCGACCGATCAGGGCGAAGCGGTGGACTTCACCTCGCCCCCCGACCTTCCAACCACCCCGCCCCTGCCGGAGCCGCTGGCCAACCCACTGCCGCTCCCGGTACCCGCGCCGCTGCCGGCCCCGGCTCAGCCCGTGTCGCCGTCCGCTCCTCCTTCGGGGGAGGCGGTCATGACCATGACGCCGGGGGCAGGTGAAGAGAAACGCAACCCGGCCGGTGACCAGCCCAGCTATGCGGTGGAGCAACTGGCGGAAAACATCTATGCGGCCCTGACCCTCCCCGGCGGACAGGCGAGTTCGAATGCCTTTTTCGTCGTCGGCCCCGAGTATGTGGTGGCGGGCGGAGCGCACATGTCTCAAGAAGCGGTGAACCATCTGGTCACGGCCATCGCGACGGTTACCGACAAGCCACTGCGCCACTTCGTTCTGGCGCACCATCACCGGGGCTATCATCACATCGATTACGAGTTCCCCGCCGGCGTCGACCTGCTGATCAGCTGGCCAACCTGGAAAACGATGGATGAGGAGAAGCGCAAGCCCGAGCGGCCGGCTTTTTTCTTTACCGACGGGCTGACCCTCAAACTGGGCGAGACCACGGTCATCATGACCAATATGGGGCGCGCCCACAGCGAGGGGGACACCCTGGTCTTTTTTCCCGAGGCGGAAATCCTCTTCACCAGCGATCTGGTCTACGGAGAGAGCGTTGGCTACCTGGGGGACGGCTATATGGAGGACTGGCTGCTGGCCCTGGAATTTATCGAACGGCTGGGGGCGAAGCAGGTCATTCCGGGATTCGGCCCGCCCAGCGACAATCGCGTGATCGTCGCCTTCAAGACCTACTTCCGGGCTCTGGTTTCGGAAGTGCTCAAACACATCGAGCAGGGAGACAGTCTGGAGCGCACGGTGCGCAGCCTGCGCCTGCCCGACCATGCCGAGCTCAAAGGCTATGAGCAGTTTCTCGGCGCGAACGTGCGCCGCGCTTATCTTGAATTGAGAGAGAATTTCGTACCTTAACGCAAAAAACCGGCCCGGGATGGCTCCCTGGGCCGGTTGGAGATGTAACAAAAGAGGGACCGGCAGAAGGTTATTTGCCCTTGGCGGGGGCGACCATGCCGTAAACGGGCAGGCGCAACTCAGGCAGGTAGTCGCTGTCGGTTTTGAGCAGGATGTAGCCGGAGAGCCGCGTCCCCGCTTCCTTGGGCGTGACGCGGACCTTGAGGATGACTTCCTGGTTCGGCTCGAGCGTATCGGCAGTAAGCTCGGCGCTGATTTCGGGGGTGGTCGTTTGCAGGGACGATAGCACAATCGCCCGGGGGCTCTGGTTGACCAGGCGCACATCGACCTGCCGGGTGCTCCCTGCGGCCAGGCTGGAGAGATCGAGACGGGCGGGGGTCAGAACGATTTCGCGCTTGACGGTGCCGCGCAGATGCAGTTCGGTCACCTGTTGCAGGGGATCGTTGCTGTACAGATAGATGGTCTTGACCACCGCACCGCCGAAACGGTTGGAATCGAAGGTCGTCTTGAGCTCGGCGACATCCCCGGGAGCGACGATCTTGGCCGAGAGCAGCGCTACCGTACAACCGCAGGAACTGCGGACGCGATCGATAATCAGCGGCTCGTCGCCGGCGTTTTGAAAACGGAAGATATGTTCCACCTTCTGGCCTTCGAAAATCTCGCCGAAATCGAAGTCCCCTTTTTCCACCAAAATCTTGGCTTCACCGGCATAGGCCGCCATGCCCCAGACCAGCATCAGTCCCGTCATCAGTAGCAGTGAAATTCGGTGCATGACTTTATCCTTTCCCGTTTTAAGTGAATACGGATCCCTTTCATCATTAATTTCAAAAACTATAACACAGCCCCGAAAGCCCTGGCCAGCGCTTTGTAGGTTGCTGAATAAATTGACACCTCTGCTTAAACTTGTATAGAATCAAGAGAATTTTTCACCCATCCGCCAACCTCCGACCTATGGAATCCGCATGTCCGAACTTGACCTGAAACTGCTTTATTCCCAGGAAGAGATTGCCCGTCAGGTCAAACGACTCGGCGACGAAATTAGCAACGACTATCCCGACTCGGAGATTTTGCTGGTCGGGGTTCTGAAGGGCTCCTTTCTCTTTGTGGCCGACCTCGCCCGGGCGATCCGCTCGCCGCTCATCGTCGACTTTGTGCGCATCGCCAGCTATGGTTCCGATACCCAGTCGTCGGGCATCGTGGAAATCCGCAAGGACCTGGAGCTGCCGATCAAGGATCGGGATGTGATCATCGTCGAGGATATCGTCGACAGCGGCCACACCCTCGAATCCCTCTACAACCTGCTGCTGCGCCGGGGCCCGCGCTCGCTGAAAATCTGTACCCTGATCGACAAGACCGCGCGCCGCGAGGTTTCCATCCGCTCGGACTACGTCGGCTTCTCCCTGGACGACGGCTTCATCATCGGCTACGGCCTCGACTATGCGGAAAGATACCGCAATCTGCCCGACATTCACCTGGTTCAGGGCCGCTGACCAGGAGCGAAAGGACGAGCCGCGCATGATCATACAATGCCCAGAGTGCAGCACCCGCTTCAAACTCGCCGACGACAAACTCAAGCCGGAAGGGATTAAGGTCCGCTGCGCCAAGTGCCGACACATCTTTGCCCTCTTCCCACCGGAACCCGACGACTCCGTCGCCGCGGAAGAGGCCCGGCCGTCGACCGAACACGGCGAGGCCGAGGACCCCTGGGCCGAGAGCTTCAACGAAATGCGGGAAGACTCCCCTCCCGAAGAGTCTCCGGCAGATCAAGGCGAAACGAGCTGGGACGAGGCCCTGGAATCGAGCTTTGCCGATGTCGGGGCGGAGATTTCCAAGCCCGGCCCAACGGGAGTGGCAGAGGCGCAAGAATTCAGCCCCGCCCCGCTGGAGCCTGCCGGAGTCGCCGTCGGGGATCTCGACGCCGCCGATCTTGGCCTGGATGAGGAAGAGCCGACGCCGGTCGAATCCGACCTTTCGTTGCCTTCTTTTACGCCGGAACCGCTCATCTCCGAAGACCTCTTCGGAGAAACGACAGCCTCCATCGAAGAAGGCGTTCCAGAAAAAACCGCCGCCCCGATGGCGGATGTGGACGAGTTCCAGTTTGAAGAGGTGGGCGAGGAAGAGGAGTTTGCTTTCGAGGATGCCCCCGATAGCGAACTCGATCCTTTCGCTGCAGCTTCCGCAAGCGACGAGATCCCGATCGACAAGACCGAAGACCTGGACGACAATCTCTTCGCGGAAGAGACCGGCGGGGACGAGACCATTGCCGAATTCTCCTTCCAGGAAGAAGGAGTCGAAGCCTTTTCCTTCGCGCCCGAAAAAGCGGAGGACGGCGATACCTTTGCCTTTCAGGAAGAGGATCTCTTTGCGCCGGAACCGCCTTCGAGCGTTGCCGATTCCTTCTTTGCCGAAGGACCCCAAGCGGATGCCCTCTTTCCTGACGGGACGCCCGAAGGGGAGGAAAAGGGTTTTGAATTTTCCGACATGGAAGATTCCGTGGGAATAGACCGTTCCGCAGAAGAGGCCCCCATTCCGGTCGCGGCCTCGCGACCGACGGCGGAACGGCTACCGGCATCCCATGCTGACGAGACGCCCGAACCGCTCAGCGAACCACGCCCCAAGGCAACCGAGCCAAAACGCGGCCCGATGGTCACGGTCCTGAGGCTTTTTGCTCTCCTCCTGCTGCTACTTGCGGCTTCCGCCGGCTTCCTCATTTGGCGTGGCGGCGCCAACAGCCTCCCGCAGATTCTCGGGCAACTGCAAACCCTTACCGGGACGACCCTGCCGGCAGAACCCGCCGTCCATATCCGCCTGCCACTGCCGAACAGCTTTTTTGTCATGAACCAGCACGCCGGCCAGCTCTTCGTCATTCAGGGGGAAGCAGTCAACGGCTATACCGAGCCCCGCTCGGCCATTTCGGTAACCGGCATGCTCCATGATGCCAAGGGGGAAGTGCTCTTGCGGCAGACGGTCTTCTGCGGCAACCCCATGGACCTGGAAACCCTCAAAAGCGCACCCTTCGCCGCCATTCAGGAAATCATGAGCAACCCCTTCGGTAGCGCCCTGGCCAATGTCAACATCGCGCCGGAAACCCCCATTCCCTACATGATCGTCTTCCGTGACCTGCCGGATAACGTCACCCATTTCACGGTGGAGGTGGCGGATTCCAAAGTCGGCGAAGGTCGCTAGCACGCCCCAAATTAAAAAAGCCGCGTTCTTATGAACGCGGCTTTTTCTTATCCTCGCCGGTATCCCGGCTCCCATCAAGGGGCGTTAATCGCATCGACCGGGCAGGTATCCACGCAGGCGCCGCAGTCGGTGCACAGAGCCGCATCAATCACCCGCTTATCCCCCTGCTCGCTGATGGCGTCCACCGGACAAGCCGGTTCACAGGCGCCGCAGTTGATGCACTCGTCAGTAATCGTATGAGCCATAGTTTCACCTCCTCTCTCGTTAATCAAATACGCTGTTTTACGTCGCTAAGAACATACACCACGAGCCCTACCCTGTCCAGATCAAAGAAGGCGTGAAACGCGACATAAAATTCTTGCAATTCCCCCTTGCTTCCTTTACTCTTCTATAACATTTTCCCATTCTTTTCTTGCGTCTAGCGCCGCGATTCCGCCCGCGTCTGGGTTGTCTGCCGGGGACAGGGACAAACCAGGTAAAACACGATTTTGTAAGAATGGAAAATTTTTATCGAGCCCAAAAAACTCGCGGAGGAGGTTATTTTTAATGGATATTCTTGCCTTGAATTGCGGCAGTTCCTCGGTCAAATATCAGCTTTTTGACTGGGACAAGAAAGTGGTCGTCGCCAAGGGGATGGTGGAGCGCGTCACCATCGGCGACTCCTATATTGTCCATGAGGTGCCCGGTCGAGACAACTATCGTGAAGAGTACGAATGCCCCGACCACAAGGTGGCAATCCATCTCATCATCAAAACCCTGACCGATCCCAAACATGGCGTGGTCAAGGACATGAGCCGGATCTCGGCGGTCGGCCACCGGGTGGTTCACGGCGGTGAGAAATTCACCTGCTCGGTTCGCATCGATGACGCGGTACTCGACGCCATCAAAGAGGTTCAGCACCTCGCTCCGCTGCACAATCCTCCCAATATCGCCGGCATCGAGGCCGCCCAAGCGGTCTTGCCCGAAGCTCCGCATATCGCCATTTTCGATACGGCCTTCCATCAGACGATGCCGGCCCATGCCTATACCTATCCCCTGCCTTACGAGTGGTACGAAAATTACGGCGTACGCCGTTACGGTTTTCACGGCACCAGCCATCTTTACGTATCCAAGCGGGCGGCGGTGCTGCTTGGCAAAGACCCGAAAGACTGCAGCATCATCACCATGCATATCGGCAACGGTGTTTCCCACTCGGCCATCAAAGGGGGCATTTCGGTGGACACCTCGATGGGGCTCACCCCTCTCGAAGGGGCTGTCATGGGGACCCGCTGCGGGGATATCGATCCTGCGATTCCCGCTTTCATCATGGAACGAGAAGGCTACACCTCGAAGGAAATCGACTCGATCCTCAACAAAAAATCCGGGATTCTCGGCATCACCGGGCGCTTCACCGACCGGAGAGATGTCATTTCTGGAGCCGACGAAGGTTGCGATCGTTGCAAACTCTCCCTGGAGATCGAATCCTACCGGCTGAAAAAATATATCGGCGCCTACGCGGCGGCGATCGGCGGCGTCGATGCCGTGGTCTTCACCGCTGGGGTCGGCGAAATGGCCTGGCTGATTCGTGAGATGACCTTGGAAGGGCTCGAATTCATGGGCATTTACCTGGACAAGGAAATCAACCGCAACACCATGACCCGCAAAAAGGAAACCCTGATCACCCGCCCCGACTCGCCGGTCAAAGTCTTTGTCATCCCAACCGACGAGGAGTTGGTCTTTACTGAGGATGTCGTGGGAATCCTCGAAGGGACCTACACCGACCATATGAAGTTCAAATATTCTTTTTCGAATAAAGAATTCCAGCGCAAATAGGTCCGAGTGGGGGCCGAGGCATTGCGGCGATGATGACCGAAGACCGACGGAGCTCCGTCGGTCTTCGTCGTCACGGTCGCAGCTCCCCCCAAAGACGAACCCGCCCATCGTTCAGGCACCACGGAGGTAATTTATACATGCTCGGCATCGAGGAAATCGGCTATTACATTCCCCAGGGAAGAATCTCTAATTACGACAGAAAAACCCAGTTCGGCATCGACGATCACTTCATCGAAGAAAAGATCGGGGTCCGTCAGGTTTCCCTGAAAAGCCCCGATGAAGAGACTTCGGATCTATGCGTCAAGGCCTTCGCTAACCTCCGGGACAAGATCGCCATCGACCTGAACGACATCGAAGCCATGGTCGTGGTTACCCAGAACCCCGACCGCAACATCCCCCACACCTCAGCCATCCTCCACGGCAAGCTTGCGCTCCCCAACCGCTGTGCTTGTTTCGATATCTCCCTCGGCTGTTCCGGTTTTGTCTACGCCCTCTCCATCTTCCAGGCGTTCATGGCGGCCAACGGCATGAAGAAGGGACTGCTTTTCACCGCTGATCCCTATTCAAAAATCACGGATCCCAACGACAAAAACACCACCTTGCTCTTCGGCGATGCGTCGGCGGTAACTCTGATCAGCGATCAGCCCAAACTGGTTTCCGGCGCCTTTACTTTCGGCACGATCGGCGCCGAACATGAAAAGCTCATCTGCAACGACGGCGTCCTCTTCATGCATGGTCGGGCCGTCTTCAATTTCGCTGCGAAGGTCATTCCCGACGACATCCGCCAGGTGGTCGCCAAAAACGCCTTGACCCTGGAGCAGATCGACCTCTTTCTGTTGCATCAGGGGAGCAAGATCATCGTCGAAACGATTGCGGACAAGTTACCGGTTCCCCGGGATAAGGCCCCCTACGCCACCTACGATTATGGCAATACCGTCTCTTCGACCCTACCGATTCTGTTGGCGGAAGAACTTTCCGGAAATGCCCGCAACATCGTCATCTGCGGCTTTGGCGTCGGCCTTTCTTGGGCAAGCGGCCTGTTGAAAAGGCCGTGATTGCTGATTTTTAACACAAAAAAGCCGGCGAGATCTTCGCCGGCTTTTTTGTGTTCAGCATTCATCACTCATCATTCACAAGACTGTTACCCTTGCGCCTGCACCGCCGTGATCGCCGCGACGCTGATGACATCCTCGACCGAGCAGCCGCGGGAGAGATCGTTCACCGGCTTGGCCAGTCCCTGGATGATCGGCCCGACCGCCTCGGCTCCGGCCAAGCGCTCGACCAGCTTGTAGCCAATATTGCCGGCATCCAGGTCGGGGAAGATCAGGGTGTTGGCCTTGCCGGCGACGGAGGAGCCGGGCGCCTTCTTGGCGCCGACCTTGGGCAAGAGGGCGGCGTCGGCCTGCAGTTCACCATCGATTTGGAGGCCGGGAGCCATCCCTTTGGCAATTTCCAGGGCCTTGAGCACCTTATCCACATCGTCGTGGGCGGCGCTGCCTTTGGTCGAAAAGGAGAGCATGGCCACCCGGGCATCGACTCCGAGAAAGCTTTTGCAGCTGCCGGCAGTGCTGACCGCAATCTCCGCCAGCGCCTGGGCGTCGGGATTGGGATTAACGGCGCAATCGGCGAAACAGATGACGCCATTCTCGCCGAATTCGGGCGTTTTGGTCACCATCAAAAAGACCGAGGAGACGGTCTTCATGCCGGGGGCGGTGCCGATGACCTGAAAGGCGGCGCGGAGCACGTCGCCTGTGGTATTGTCGGCCCCGGCAACGGCCCCGCCGGCATCCCCGAGGCGCACCATCATTGCGCCATAGTAGAGGTTGTCCGCCCCGGTCAAAAGCTTCTTCGCTTCCTCGGCGGTCAGGCCCTTGCTCTTGCGCAAGGCCACCAGCTCATCGACATAGGCGCCCAGGCGCGGGGAGTCCTTGGGCTCGAGCAACTCGACCCCGTCCAGGGAAGCGCCAAGTTCGGCGGCTTTTTTCTTCAGGGTATCGGGGTTCCCCAGCAGCACGACTTTGGCCAACCCCTCTTTGACAATCCGCCCGGCGGCCTGCACCATCCGATCGTCATAGCCTTCGGGCAAAACCACGGTTTGCAGACTGGCGCGTGCCTTCGCCTTGATTTTCTCCACCAAGTGCATGTAAATACCTCCTTCAAAACAAGGTTTGAATTTAGAAAACACTTATAACCGATAGGGGGTTGACGGTCAACTCCTTTCCCGTAATATCCTCTTCCTTCCCGCCGCAGATTCCTCGCCGAAAATTCCCGCCTTCATGTATACTGGCGCGACGCATTACGAATTTAAGCGCCCTTTGTATGGACCCATGAATCAGAACCGTCGCTCGGACATCTTCCTGCTGGGATTCATCCTCCTCTCCCTGCTTTTACACCTGCTCTTTTTGTTTCTAGCCCCCAAACAGACATGGGTACCGGCCGAGGCGGAGAAGAAGCCGGTTTATGTCGATCTGCGCCCACCGCAACCCCTGAGCCGGGAACTCGACCTGCCGACCCCCCAAACACCGGAAACACCTCGGGAAACCCCGGCCAAACGCCTGGCGGAAGTGGATCGCCAGGTGGAAAAAGAAAGTGCCCCCAAGGGGCGAGATTTTGAGGATAGCACCCCCAAGGCCGAAGCGCCCCCCCCGACACCCCCACCGGCGCCACCGAAACAACCGGCCCCCAAGCCGGTCAAACCTGCTCCGAAAGCGGAAAAAACGCCTCCTCGGCCGACGCCGAAGGCGGTCAAACCCGCCCCGAAACAACCCCAGCGTCCTCCGGGAGAAGGGCCGGCGGCGACTCAGGAGACAGCACCTGCTCCATCCGCCCCGGCCCAGCCTCAGACCCCGCGGCGTTCGGCCGAAGAGCTGAAAAATCTTCCGCTGCTGGCTTCGGCCAAGACCGCCGCCGCCAACGTCGGGGAGCAGTGGCGGCGCAAATACCGGGAGGAAGTCGACGAGGGCGACACGGTCTGGCTGGATACGGAGAAGGACATTCTCATCTCCTTCTTCCGACGTTTCCGCGACAATGTCTATATGGTCTGGAATTATCCCGAGCGGGCTCGGCAACTGGGGCAGGAAGGGGTCTGCCTGCTGCGGGTGACGATCACCCGGGAGGGGGAGGTGAAGGGGGTGATTCTCAAGGAAAGCAGCGGCTATCCGCTGCTGGACAACGCGGCCATGAACGCGGTGCGCAAAGGCGCCTCCTACGGCCCCCTGCCCACCGCCTATCCCAAGGACGAGTTGAACATCATGGTTTTTTTCCATTACGCTCTCGATCGGCGCCCGTCGCTCTATTGAACGCCCGGGCGCCGACCGCGCGACGTTTATTCTTCCTCGGCCATGAACTCCTGATACTCGTCCGCATCCATCAACTCGTCGAGATCGGCGTTCTCCGCCAGACGGATTTTGACCATCCAGGCATCCTCGTAAGGGGAGGTGTTGACCAACTCCGGCGCATCCTGCAGTTCTTCGTTGACTTCAATGACTTCACCGGAAAGGGGCGCGTAAACATCGGAGACGGCCTTGACCGACTCGACCACGCCGAAAGGCTTGCCACATTCCAGCAGCGTTCCCTCCTCGGGCAACTCCACGAAGACCACATCCCCCAGAGAATCCTGGGCAAAATCGGTCACGCCGATGGTGGCGAGACCCTCCTCCAGCAGCACCCACACATGCTCTTCGGTGTACTTCAATTCTTCGGGAAATTCCATACTCTCCTCCTGCGATAGGAAACAGGTTCCGACCGCCCCGCGGGCGGCGGAACCGTCAAGCGATAATGTCGCCGATGCGTTCCTCATGCCCCAGGGTCATGAGATGCACCCCCTGGCATAACCGACGTGCATGCCCAACCATCTCACGGGCGATGGCAATTCCTTCCTCCAGCGGATCAGCTGCGTTATCGAGCCGTTCGATCAGCCGCGCCGGAACCCGGACCCCGGGAATGGAGCGGTTGAGGAATTCGGCCATGCGCGCGTTTTTAAGGAGCAGCACCCCGAGCAGCACGGGTTTTCCCAACGGAGCGGCCGCCTCCATGAAGCGCGTCAGCTTGTCCACATCATAAACCGCCTGGGTCTGAAAAAACGCGGTCCCGGCCTGGGCCTTCTTGGCGAATTTCTGGAACATCAGCTCAAAGGGCTCCGCCTCGGGGGTCACCGCGGCGCCGGCGAAAAAGTGCGGGACCCCGCGCAACGGCTTGTCCGCCATATCGTGCCCCGCACAGAGTCCCCGCACCGCCGCCAGCAGTTGGATGGAGTCGAGATCGAAAACCGACCGGGCCTGCGGGTGATCGCCGAAGCAGGCATGATCGCCGGAAAGGAGCAGAAGATTTTCGATTCCCAGGGCGGCCGCGCCGAGCAGATCGGACTGCAGGGCCAGACGGTTACGATCCCGGCAGGTCAGCTGCAGAATCGGCTCGATCCCCTCGCGCAAGAGAAGAGCGGACAGCGCCAGGGGGGAAAGACGCATATTCGCCCCCTGGTTGTCGGTAACATTCACCGCCGCCAGCTCCGTCATCAGCCGGGCCTTTGCCAAGGCCGGAGAGATATCGATCCCCTTGGGCGGGGCGATTTCGGCGGTGACGACAAAGCGGCCGGCGGCCAGTTGTTCGGCAAGTCTCGACATCTTCGCTCTTCCGAAAGGGTCGGGGATCAGCCCGGGATTTTATGGCGACCGGGCTTTTGTACCTTCCCCCAGTTTTTGGGTGGGACCGTTCGCGCGAACACTCCCTTGCGGTTCTGCTTCTTGAGCCGTTCGTAAATCAGGTGCCAGGCGCAGTCCAGTTCACGATCGGCCTCGCATTTGCCCTCCTCCATCCCGCCGCAGGGGCCGTTGAGCAGTCCCTTGGCGCAATTGGTCACCGGACAGATGCAGGCGGTTTCATTGAGTACACATTCCCCGCACAGGGAACATTTCTCCTCATACTGACCGAAGCGGCGGATGTTGCCGAGAAAGAGGGAATTCAGCGCGCCCAGCACGCGCTTGTCGCTGTTGCTGGAGATGGACTGGACTCCGGCGCCGCAGGCCATGACCAGCAGGGCATCGGCTGCCTCAACCTGCGCTTTGAGCTGACGCAGATCACGCCCTGCGCGCATGATATGGCAGGCTTCGTCGATAATGACGGTTCCGGTCGTTTCCTTGCCGAGACTCGCCAGCCATTCCTGCATACGGAAGACCTCTTCCTCCCCCCCGGACTTGCAGACCGTGGCACAGGCCCCGCAACCGACGATAAAGAGTCGCTCCTTGCCGTCCAAAATTTCCAGCAACTCTTCCTTGCTCTTCTGTTCGCTGATGATCATCGCCGTGGTCCCGTGCAGAGACAAAGGCGCCCGAATCCGTTGCAGAGATTCGGGCGCCGTCTTGGGGTTTTATTTGCCGGCAACACGCCGCTTGGCGCTCTCGACCGTGTTGTAGAGCAGCATGGTGATGGTCATCGGCCCGACCCCGCCTGGCACCGGGGTAATGGCACCGGCCCGCTCCTTGGCGGCGGCGAATTCCACATCCCCCACCAGCTTCTTCTCACCGACCCGATTGACACCGACATCGATCACCACCGCACCGGGCTTGATCCAGTCGCCCTTGATCATTTCGGGCTGGCCGACGGCAGCGATTACCACGTCGCCCCGGGCGACATGCCCAGGAAGATCCTGGGTGCGGGAATGACAGATGGTGACGGTAGCGTGTTCGGCCAGGCACATGAGCGCTACCGGCTTGCCGACGATATTGGAGCGACCGACGACCACCACTTCCTTCCCCTTGAGATCCACCCCGGTATGTTCCAGCATCTTCATCACACCATAGGGGGTGCAGGGACGAAAGAGAGGATTGCCCGTCGCCAGTCGACCGACGTTGTAAGGATGGAACCCGTCCACATCCTTCTTGGGGGAAATCGCTTCCAGTACCTTGCTCTCGTCGATCTGCTTGGGCAGGGGCAGCTGTACCAAAATGCCGTCGATGCGCGAATCTTGGTTAAGCTGATCGATCAACTGCAACAGCTCGGCTTCACTGGTCGATTCGGAAAGCTTATGCTCGTCGGAGAAAATCCCCGCCTGGGCGCAGGCTTTCTCCTTCATCGACACATAGACCCGGCTGGCCGGATCCTCTCCCACCAAGACCACCGCCAAACCAGGAGTTGTTCCTTGCGCTTTGAGCGCGCTGACGTCAGCGGCGATCGTCTGACGGATCTGTTCGGCAATAGCTTTGCCATCAATAAGATTATTCACGTCCTGACCTCCTTGGATAGTGCGACAACTATACGAAAGGAACCCCTGATTGTAAACGGGGAAAAGTCCTGATTCCAGGCGGATGGCGTATACGTCGACCATCCTGCACGGAAGGTGTCAACATTTCGACAGCCCGTTTCGTAGACCTCGGAAAAGCACAACAAACCCCAGCAAAAGTCAAAATACCGACAGCAGGAAATTATCAGATTTGTAACTGGAAAATCGGGGCACTCGCCAAGCCGCCTAAAATAATCAATAGGCCCTTATTTTTCAGGATGTTAATGGCATCCTTCAGAATTGGCCTAAAAAAATATCCTCATTTTTATTTACTCACCTTTCTGCTGGCATAATAACTGCTAATCAAGTTAGCAACTCAAAGTCACCGCTCAATCCTTTCTCGAGGATAAACCATGACCGCTACCGCCCTGATTATAGACAAATCCACCGACCGCCTCCGTGAACTCAAGGACCTCGTCACCGGAACCGGATGCTTCGATCAGGTGCTTTGTTGTGCGACCGGGCGCGTGGCCGTGAAGTGTCTTGAACAAAACGGAGTCGACATAATTTTTCACGGCACTCGGCAGGTCTCAAGGAAAAGCCTCTCTTGGCTAGGTCGCCTCGAAAAAAACGACTCCTGGTTGGATATTCCTATCCTGGTTTTTTCTTCAGCGCAACAGCCCGAAGACCGGGTTTCTTGCATCGAAGCGGGAGCCGCCGACTGCCTCTCCCTGCGCATCCCCGAGCGGGAACTGCGGGCCCGCATTCTGCGCTTTCTTTCCGGAAAAAAACGCATCGAAAAACTGCGCTCAACCAATGAACAGCTGGCGCGCATGGCGATCACCGACCCCCTGACCGGCGTTGGCAACCGGCGCCATTTCGACGACGCCCTGAGCGCGGAGTTGAAGCGCAACAACCGCTCTCGCACCCCACTGGCGCTACTGATGATCGATATCGATCACTTTAAACGGGTCAACGACAGCATTGGCCATCAGGCGGGGGACCGAATTCTGAAAATTGTCGCTGAAACCCTGCGTATCAGTGTCCGCAGCTACGACACCCTCTGCCGCTTCGGCGGCGAGGAATTTGCCATCATCATGCCCGACACCTCTGCAGGGCAGGCTTCCTCCGTCGCTGAACGCATCCGTCGGGAAATCGCTGCGATCAATGCCCGGGGAACTTACGGTGATTTCCCCCTGACCGTAAGCATCGGCCTGCGTCCGGTGCGGGGGACAGAAACCATCGAAGCGGCGCAACTGATTTGCGAAGCCGACCAAGCCCTCTATCGGGCCAAGAATGATGGCCGCAACCGGGTGGAAATCTTTCGCCCCGTCGAGAACTTCATCTTCACTCAACCGCGCCGTCCGCGCTTCACTCCACTTTCCCCTGCTCTCTCCCTCTAATTTTTCATAAAAAAATCCCCGGCGTAAAAGCCGGGGATTTTTTATTCGTTAGCCGCCTTCGGACAGCCCGCGCAACCGGAAGAACCGGCTCCCGGGCAGGCCGAAGTGGGGGAAGACGCCTCGGAATAACCCTGCTGATACCACCCCCCGCCCTTGAGCGCAAAACCCACCTGAGAAATAAGCTTCTTCAGCGGCGCCCCGCAGCTTTCACAAGTGGTCAAGGGGGCATCGGAAAACTTTTGCCGAACCTCGATGACCCGCTCACATCCTTCGCAACGATATTCATACATGGGCATGATAAAATCCTCCTGTAAAAATTCGGCGTCAATCTAATCCCTGAAGATGCGCTTGTCAAGGGCTACGGGAGCCAAATCCTCTTCCCTTCCCCACAAAAGACAAGGCCTGGGAAAACCCAGGCCTTGAATGATTCGCGTTATTGAGAGATTAAATCAGACCAAACCGAGGGCGACCATGGCCTTGGCGACTTTAATGAACCCGGCGATATTCGCCCCATTAACATAGTTTCCGGGGGTGCCGTATTCCTCGGCGATCTCGTAGCAGGTTTCATGAATACCTTTCATGATCTGCTGCAGGCGCTGCTCGGTATACTCGAAGGTCCAGGAATCGCGACAGGCATTTTGCTGCATTTCAAGAGCGCTGGTCGCCACGCCGCCGGCATTGGCGGCCTTACCCGGGCCATAAGCGATGCCGGCCTCAAGAAAGACCTTGACCCCTTCCGGAGTTGTCGGCATGTTGGCTCCCTCACCAACGGCGAAACAGCCATTTTTCACGAGTTTGGCAGCATCCTTACCGTTAATTTCGTTCTGCGTCGCGGACGGCATGGCAACCTGGCAAGGGATGTCCCAGATGTTGCCATTTTCGACGTATTTTGCGTCCTTGTGGTAGGTGATGTAATCTTTGATCCGGCGGCGTTCCACTTCCTTGAGTTGTTGCAAAAGCTCAAGATCGATGCCCTGTTCATGATAAACGTAGCCGTTAGAATCCGAGCAGGCAACGACCTTACCGCCTAATTGATGGATTTTTTCAATGGTATAGATGGCGACATTACCCGAGCCGGAGACAGTACAGGTTTTTCCGTCAAAAGACTCACCACGAACCTTAAGCATTTCGTCGACAAAAAAAGTAGCACCATAACCGGTCGCTTCCGGACGCACCAGAGAACCTCCCCAGTTAAGCCCTTTACCGGTGAGCACACCCGCTTCCCAGCGATTGGTAATACGCTTGTACTGACCAAACATATAGCCGATTTCACGACCGCCGACCCCGATGTCCCCGGCAGGCACATCCGTGTGCTCGCCGATGTGGCGATAAAGCTCGGTCATGAAACTCTGGCAAAAGCGCATGATCTCATCATCCGATTTCCCCTTGGGATCAAAATCCGAGCCCCCCTTGCCCCCGCCGATGGGCATTCCGGTCAGAGCATTTTTAAAGATCTGCTCGAAACCGAGAAACTTGATGATCCCCAGGTAGACGGAAGGATGGAAACGCAAGCCGCCCTTATAAGGGCCCAGAGCGCTATTGAATTCAACACGAAATCCACGGTTGATCTGAACCCCACCATTATCATCCTGCCAGGGCACCCGGAAAATAATCTGCCGTTCGGGTTCGCAAATGCGCTCGATAATCTTTTGATGGCAGAATTCAGGATGCTTTACCAGAACAGGCCCAAGGGATTCCAGAACCTCACGAACCGCTTGATGAAATTCTGTCTCACCGGGGTTACGGGCAAGGACTTCCTGATAAACAGGTTCGACTTTTTCATCCAGTTTTGGCGACATATAACCTCCTGAGGGTTGCGTTGTTGTGATAAATGAACAATCTAGGAATTGTTTACCTAAACCAAGACAAGCTCAACAAAAACAAGAACATATCATCACAAAGCATGCCAACCCTAGACCGACATCTAGAAAAACAACAACCTACTGTATTTATTGGATTTTACGAGCAATCACATGACTAGGATCAAACCCACTCAGGACAGACGACAACAGTAAAGTGTAGAAATATGGCACACAATAGATACTCAATCCCTGCTCAACACGACCACCAGCGCATCAGGCCTGACGCTGCCGCCAACAAATAAAAAAAGCAGGGAGCTTCAGCTCCCTGCTCATGAATTGCTTTCATGCTTTTACCGCAACTAAACCTAAGCCTGAGGCGCAGCAGATCCGCTTTCTTCAACCAGTTCAATAATGGACTGAGAAGCATTATCACCCAGACGGTTGGCCAGTTTGATAATCCGAGTATAACCACCGGGACGATCCTGATAACGGGGAGCAAGGCGCTCAAAAAGCTTAGCCACAACCTTACGGTCACGCACCACCTGCAAAGCCTGACGCCGGGCATGAATATCGCCGCGCTTTCCGAGAGTAATCATTTTTTCAGCAACTTTACGCAACTCCTTGGCGCGGCAATCGGTGGTGGTGATTTTCTCATGCTCCAGCAGAGAGGTCACCAGGTTCCGCATCATTGCCAATCGGTGGCTGGAGTTCCGCCCGAGCCGTCTTCCGCTTTTATTGTGACGCATGGTTCTGTGGTCCTTTCTTCGTTATCCTTATCGAGGAGTCAGTCTTCCTCGTTTCCCTTTTGTATCAACTTGAGATATTCGGGATCAGGGAAGTTTTCCAGCTTCATCCCGAGAGTCAGGCCCATCTCGGAGAGGATATCCTTGATTTCATTCAGAGACTTACGGCCGAAGTTCTGAGTTTTGAGCATTTCCGCCTCAGAACGCTGTACCAAATCACCAATCAGGCGGATATTTGCGTTCTTCAAGCAATTGGCGCTGCGAACGGAAAGCTCCAACTCGTCAACACTACGGTAAAGATTTTCGTTGATCTTTCCCGAAGACTCGCTGACCTCTTCTTCCACAGGTTCAGCCTCTTCATCAAAGTTGATAAAAATCTGAAGCTGTTCCTTGATGATTTTCGCAGCAAACGAAAGGGCGTCATCCGCACGAACGCTGGCATCAGTAAAAACTTCAAGGGTCAATTTATCGTAGTCGGTGATCTGTCCAACACGCGCATTGGTCACCGTAAAATTGACTTTCTTGATGGGAGAAAAAATCGCGTCGATCGGGATTGTGCCGACCGGCGCCCGCTCATCACGATTACGGTCAGCGGGAACATATCCTTTACCCAAGGATACGACCATCTCCATCTCGACATCCGCTTCCTGAGAACAGGTGGCGATATGATGCTCGGGATTGAGAATCTCGACATGACTATCCGTAATGATGTCACCAGCGGTAATCACTCCGGCGCCCTTTTTTACGATACGAACATTACGACTTTCGTTACCATGTAGGCGCAAGAGTACGCCTTTAAGGTTGAGAATAATATCAGTAACGTCCTCAGTGACACCAGGGACGGTTGAAAACTCGTGAAGAACCCCTTTGATGCGCACAGAGACAATCGCGGCACCCTGCAACGAGGAGAGCAGCACACGGCGCAAAGAGTTGCCCAAAGTCGTTCCGAAACCGCGCTCAAAAGGCTCGGCATAGAATTTTCCATAGGTATCGGTAAGAGTATCCGATTCAATCTGGAGACGTTTGGGCTTGATGAGGTCTCTCCAGTTTTTATACATTCGTATCCTCCCTAATGAGGTTACAGTTAAAGCCCAACCGGACTACTTGGAGTACAATTCGACGATGAGATGCTCCTGGAATGCAGGAGTCGTCATCTCTTCACGAACAGGCAGGGTTTTAACGATCCCCTTAAAGGCCGCGCGATCAAGCTCGACCCAGGAAGGAAGACCGCGACGCATGACACCATCAAGGGCTTCATTGATGCGCGCCACCTGACGGCTTTTTTCACGCAACTCAACGACGTCACCAGGGCGAACCAAGTACGAGGGGATATCAACTCGCCGGCCATTGACAAGGAAATGCCCTTGGCGAACCAAAGAACGTCCTTCGTTACGGGAAGAAACAAAACCCATGCGGTAGACCATACTGTCCAGGCGACGCTCCAGCAAAACCAGAAGATTCTCGCCGGTAACACCCTTCATGCGGTCCGCCTTGTCAAAATAAGCATGAAACTGCTTCTCCAACAGACCATAGGTACGTTTGACCCGCTGCTTTTCGCGCAACTGAGTCCCGTAATCCGACACCTTAATGCGGCCCTGACCATGCTGACCAGGTGCATAATTGCGACGCTCAACGGCACATTTGTCGGTATGACACCTGTCCCCCTTAAGGAACAATTTCGTATTTTCCCTTCTGCACATACGACAGACGGGGCCGGTATATCTAGCCAACGTTCGACCTCCTTGTAAGGTTTAGACTCTTCTGCGCTTGGGAGGACGGCACCCATTATGCGGAATCGGGGTAACATCCTTGATCAGAGTAATATTGAGGCCCGCTGCTTGAAGGGCACGCAATGCCGACTCACGACCGGAACCCGGCCCCTTGACATTGACAACAACACTGCGAAGGCCATGCTCCTGGGCTTTCTTTGCGGCATCTTCAGCCGCGACCTGGGCAGCAAAAGGGGTACTCTTACGGGAACCCTTGAATCCGCGTCCACCGGCGGTAGACCAGGAAATCACGTTACCGCTAACATCCGTAATGGTCACGATGGTGTTGTTGAAAGTCGCCTGGATGTGCGCCACCCCATTGGCGATATTTTTTTTCTCAACTTTTTTTCTGACTACTTTTTTACCGGGCTTAGCCATGGTTCCTCCAGTTATTTCTTCTTACCGGCGACAGTCTTGCGGGGACCCTTACGGGTGCGCGCATTCGTCTTGGTCTTCTGCCCACGCACGGGGAGGCCACGACGATGACGCAGTCCGCGATAACAACCCAGGTCCATGAGACGTTTGATATTCATCGAAACTTCTCGCCGCAAATCACCCTCAACCTTGCCTTCCCGGTCGATGACTTCGCGAATCTTTGCCACTTCAGCTTCGGTGAGATCATCGGTCCGGGTATTCATTTCAACCCCGGCCTTGCTCAGGATCTCCTGGGAAGAGGAGCGGCCGATGCCGTAGATGTAGGTGAGAGCCACCTCAATCCGTTTATTTCTCGGTAAGTCGATACCAGCAATACGTGCCAATTTCCATTCCTCCTAATCCAGTTATCCCTGCCTCTGCTTGTGCTTGGGGTTTTCACAAATAATCCGGACAATCCCCTTGCGCTTAATCACTTTACACTTGTCGCAGATTGTCTTCACCGAAGCGCGGACTTTCATTGTCTTTTCCTTTACTCATCAAGTTGGTCGCTAAAGTCGACTTAGCGAATACTATCCAATCACAACGTTCAACCATGAATCATGTCTATAAAGCAGTCAAAATCTCCGGCCCGTGACTAGTAACAGCAATCGTATGCTCAAAATGAGCGGATGGTCGGCCATCCGCCGTCACCGCCGTCCAGCCGTCAGGGAGAATGCGTACATCCGGGGTTCCCGCATTGATCATCGGCTCAATCGCCAGAGTCATTCCTTCCCGCAAACGCGGTCCCTGCCCAGGAGCTCCGAAATTAGGAATCTGCGGTAATTCGTGCAACTGTCGGCCAATGCCATGACCAACGAACTCACGAACGACGCTGAAACCCTCTCTTTCAACACAAGCCTGCACCGCATGAGAGATATCGGAAAGACGATTACCGACAACGGCCTCGGCAATTCCCATCTGGAGTGAGCGCTGCGTCACCTCAAGAAGCCGTTCCGTCTCGGCCTCAATTCTACCAACGGGGACAGTTATTGCCGAGTCTCCATAAAATCCGGACTTCACCACGCCGAAATCGATACTTAAGATATCACCTTCTCGCATCGGCTCGGAATCAGCAAAACCATGGACTACTTTTTCGTTGGGAGAGGAGCAGATCGTAAAAGGAAACCCCCCGTACCCCTTGAATGCCGGTCGCACTCGACGACGCTTACACTCCGCTTCGGCAAATTCATCAAGTTCGTGGGTAGTAACTCCAGGCTTAATGCGCTCACGGAGTAGCTGTAATATTTCCGCAACGATCCGTCCCGCGTCACGCATTAGAATCAGCTCGGCGCGGGACTTGAGGACGATCATCTTCCCGACTACTCCTTACGCAGGATGGCGAGTATCTCGTCCTGCACGGCATCCATGGAGAGCATCCCGTCTACCTCGGAGAGCAGTCCGGATTTGCGATAATAATCAATCAACGGCGAAGTCTGCTCGTTATAGACATCAAGGCGACGGCGAATCGTTTCTTCGCGGTCATCGTCCCGTTGTACCAGTTCGCCACCACAGGCATCGCATATCCCCGCCGCCTTGGGCGCAGCAAAGGTTACGTGATAGCCCAGGCCACAATCGCGGCAAGTACGACGTCCAGTCAAACGCTCAACCAGGGCTTCAACATCAACGGCCAAGGAGACGACCGCATCAAGGGGGCGTCCGAGGGCAGTCAATGCCTCAGCAAGAGCATCGGCTTGGGGCACGGTCCGGGGAAAACCATCAAGAATAAAACCAGCTTTACAGTCATCTTCCTGAATGCGTTCACGGACTATTCCGACGACAACTTCGTCAGGAACCAACCCGCCGGCATCCATGAAGGACTTGGCTCGCAAACCCATCGGCGTTCCAGCCTTGACCGCAGCACGGAGGATATCCCCGGTGGAAATTTGCGGAATGCCGTAGCGGTCCATAAGCATTTTAGCCTGCGTCCCCTTGCCTGCTCCCGGGGGGCCTAGCAAAATAAGCTTCATTTCAATCCCCTAGCCATGACGGCCCTTGAGAGTCACACCCTTCATGAAACCCTCATAGGACCTGGAGATCAGATGGGCTTCTATCTGGGATGCGGTGTCCATGCCAACACCAACCACAATCAAGAGGGACGTGCCGCCAAAATAGAAAGGCAGCCCAAATTCGCCAATCAAAATGGTTGGCAAAACACAAACAGCCGAAATATAAATAGCGCCGGCAAAGGTCAGCCGACCCAGGACGATATCGATATAATCCGCCGTTGGTTTTCCGGGACGTATGCCAGGGATGTAGCCCCCCTGCTTTTTCACATTTTCGGCAACGTCAACAGGGTTGAAAGTCACAGCCGTGTAGAAGTAACAGAAGAAGATGATTAATGCAACGAAAAAAACATTATACAACCAGTGGTCGGGAGTCATCATGGAAGCCAAGGTTTGAACCCAGGTAACATCCACCAGATTCGCGACAGTCGCCGGAAACATGATTATGGAGCTGGCGAAAATCGGGGGGATAACCCCACTCATGTTGACCTTGAGCGGCAAATGGCTAGTCTGGCCACCATAATTTCGCATGCCCACGACCCGCTTGGCATAGTGAATCGGCAAACGGCGCTGTCCGCGCTCCATAAAAACAATGGCCATGATGACGGCAATCATCAAAACCAGAACCGCAATTCCGACCAACGGTGTCAGCGCACCGGTCCGCAACAGTCGTACGGAGTTGACAATCGCCGCCGGCATATTAGCGACAATTCCAGCGAAAATAATTAAGGAAATACCATTGCCAATGCCGCGTTCGGTAATCTGTTCGCCCAACCACATGATAAAGGCAGTACCCGCTGTCAAGGTAATGACTGTCAGCAGAATAAAGCCCATGCCCTGATCAGGAACAACAAATTCTCCAGCGGGACCGCGCATGGTTTGCAGCCCTATGGCAATCCCGGTGCCCTGAATGATCGAGAGAAAAATAGTCCCGTAACGGGTCCAGCGGGTCAAAACCTTACGGCCCTGCTCCCCCTCATTCTTTAACCGCTCAACCGGTTCAAAGACCACGGCCAGCAACTGCAGAATAATGGAGGCGCTGATGTAAGGCATGATTCCCAGAGCAAACACCGTCATGCGCTCAAGAGCACCACCGGTAAAGGCACTTACTAGGCCCAGCAGAGTGCCTTCGGTCCCCTCGAAAAACTTAGCCAGCACCTGTGCATCAACCCCAGGAGTAGGCACATGACAACCCACCCGATAAACAGCCAGCATGCACAGGGTAAAGAGGACCCGTCTCCTGAGTTCAGGAATACTGAATATGTTCTGGATGGCTTTTATCAACTTAGAGAACCTCGACTTTACCGCCGGCCGCCTCAATTTTTTCCTGAGCCGACTTGCTGAATTTATGGGCCTGAACCGTCAAGGCCTTGGTCAACTCACCATCACCAAGGACTTTGATCCCATCCAGCACTTCCTTCACCAGTCCCGCCTTGCCAAACGCAGCAAGGTCGACAACACTGCCAGCCTCGAAAACATCCAGATCCCGCAGATTGACGAGGGAGTAAACCTTCTTCGAGAGCGGAGTAAAGCCGCGCTTGGGAAGACGGCGCTGCAGGGGCATTTGACCGCCTTCGAAGCCAGCCTTGATGCTGCCGCCGCTGCGAGCCTTCTGCCCTTTATGGCCTTTACCTGCAGTCTTCCCTGTGCCCGAACCGTGGCCACGACCGAGACGCTTACGATTTTTAGTAGAACCGAATGCCGGTTGCAAATTACTCAGATCCATATCCATCTTCCTTAACGGCAGTCTTCAACTTCAACCATATGGGATACCTTGCGAATCATCCCGCGAATTTCCGGAGTGTCCTTGAGGCATACCGTCTTATGCAGCTTGGTCAAACCGAGCCCTTTGAGGACTCGCGTAAAATATTCATCGCGGGCGATGCCGCTCTTTTTCAGGGTCACCTTGATTTGATCGGCCATGAGCTTCTCCTTATCCACCAATTTATTCGGCGGACGCCTGCAGGCCGCGGCGTTCCATGATTTCCTGGGCGCTCTTAAGCTGAGCCAGGGCATTCACGGTGGCCTTGACCACATTATGCGGGTTATTGGAACCAAGACACTTGGAGAGGATATCACCAACGCCGGCAACTTCCAAAACAGCGCGAGCCGCGCCGCCGGCGATTACACCGGTACCTTCGGAGGCTGACTTGAGGAGAACCTTCCCTGCGCCGAATTTACCCAGCACATCAAAGGGAATGGTACGCCCACGCAGGGGAACCTTGATAAGGCTTTTCTTGGCCTGCTCGACCCCTTTGCGGATCGCTTCAGGAACCTCCTTGGCCTTGCCCAGTCCATAACCGACATGACCTTCCCCGTCGCCGACCACCACCAGGGCAGAGAAGCTGAAACGACGGCCACCCTTAACGACCTTCGCGCAACGGTTGATATGAATAACGCGGTCGTTTAAGTTCAGTTCATTGGGATCGATGCGCTGCAAAGAACTCCTCCTTTAACTTAGAAAGACAGGCCGGCTTCACGGGCGGCGTCGGCAAGAGCCTTCACCCGGCCATGATACAGGAAACCGTTTCGGTCAAAAACCACCTGCTTGATATTCTGTTCCAGGGCTTTCTTGGCGATGGTTTGTCCGACGGCCTTGGCGGCCTCAACATTGCCGGTGTAGTTTACGCCCTCGGCCACATCCTTGTTCGCTGTAGACGCCGTCGCCAGGGTGCGACCGGTCACGTCCTCAATAATTTGCACATAAATGTGCTTGGCGCTACGGAAGACACACAGGCGAGGACGTTCCATGGTCCCACGGACCTTTTTCCTCACCCGAACCTGCCGCTTCGCACGGGCATCACGTCTTTGCTTTGCGACGTTCACAATCGTTCTCCTTGGCCTTGAATCAATTATTTCTTACCGGTCTTGCCGGCTTTGCGCAGAATCCGCTCTTCAGCATACTTGATCCCCTTGCCCTTGTAAGGCTCCGGGGCGCGGAAAGAACGGATCTTGGCGGCGGTCGCTCCGATCAGTTCCTTATCGATTCCCTTCAGAGTGATCTTAGTCTGCTTCTCGACCTCGGCGTCAATTCCCTTGGGCAGAGGATACTCAACAGCATGGGAGTAACCCAGTGCCAAATTGAGAATCGCGCCCTTCATCTCGGCGCGATAACCGACGCCGTTAATTTCAAGAACACGCTCATATCCCTTGGTAACACCTTCGATCATGTTAGCCACCAAGGTCCTGGTGAGGCCTTGCATGGAGCTATCCACGCGCGCACCTTCCGGAGAACTGACCTGGATGCTGTCGGCCTCGATGGAGACTCCGACCTGCGTGGGAATCCGGCGGCTGAGCTGACCCTTGGGGCCTTGCACACTGATGGTCTCCCCGGAAAGGGAAACCTTGACTCCGCCCGGAATCACAATGGGTTTTTTCCCAATTCTCGACATCTTTTATAAACTCCTTCCCCGGATCCTTACCAGACGGTGCAGAGGAGCTCGCCGCCCACCTGCGCCGTGCGTGCAGCCGCATCATCCATCAGACCCTTGGAAGTCGACAGGATGGCGCACCCGAGACCGTTTTTCACCATGGGGATTTCGTCCTTCCCCACGTAGATGCGACGACCAGGGGTAGATACCCGCTTGATTTCATGAATGACGTGCTGATTATCCTCATCGAACTTGAGGTAGATCCGCAACACGCCTTGCTTTTCGTCGCTGATATTCTTGAAATTCTTGATATATCCAAGATCCTTGAGCACCGAAGCCAAGGCCTCTTTGATATTGGACGAAGGCACGTCCAACTTCGGATGCTTCGCCAGGCCCGCATTACGGATGCGGGTCAGCATGTCCGCGATAGGATCAGTCATTGCCATGGATGCAGCTCCTTAATTTCTCTTTACCAGCTCGACTTGATAACGCCGGGAAGTTTTCCTTCCGACGCCAGCTTGCGCAGGCAAATACGGCACATGTCAAATTTGCGATAATACGCCCGCGGACGGCCACAGAGAGGGCAGCGGTTATGCTGCCGAACTCCAAACTTGGTTGGCCGCGAAGCCTTTATCATCATCGATTTTTTTGCCACTCGCTCCTCCGCTCTCCGTCAGACTTTATTTCCTGAAAGGCATGCCCATGGCCGCTAGGAGGGCACGGCCCTCTTCGTCAGTCCGGCCCGTGGTTACAATGGTCACGTTCATCCCCTTGACTTTGTCGATTTTATCGAAATCGATCTCGGGGAAGATAATCTCCTCGCGAATGCCAAGAGTATAGTTGCCGCGCCCATCGAACCCTTTAGGGGAAACCCCTTTGAAGTCACGTACCCGGGGAAGGGCGATATTGATCAGACGATCAAGAAATTCATAGGCTTGAGCGCGACGCAGGGTTACGCGGCAACCAATCGGCATGCCTTCACGCAGCTTATAGGTCGCAATGGACTTCTTCGCCTTCGTGATGACCGCCTTCTGCCCGGTGATGTTGGTCAATTCCTCAACCGCCGCCTCCAGGATTTTGATGTTCTGAATGGCCTCCCCGAGACCCATATTCACGACAACTTTTTCAACCCGGGGGACTTCCATCACATTGTCGAGCTGCAAGTCCTTTTTCAGCTGAGGGACCAGCTCGACCTGGTATTTTTCTTTCAGTCTTGCCATGGAAATCCTCCGTTACTTATCCACGATCTCGTTACACTTCTTGCAGAAACGAACCTTGCGCCCATCTTCCAGAACACGGATGCCGGTACGAGCCGCTTTACCACAAGCGCCGCAGAGAAGCAGCACATTGGAAGCATCCAGCGGAGCTTCTTTCTCGACAATGCCACCATCCTGATTGGTCCGAGAAGGACGGGTGTGTCGTTTGACTACATTTAAGCCTTCTACCGTAAGCCGGCCCTTCTCTGGAAAAACCCGGGCAACCTTGCCCGATTTCCCCTTCTCTTTGCCAGCGATGATCATCACCATGTCGTTTTTTTTGACATGAAGGTTTTTAGCCGCCATCTTCGTATATCTCCCAATGATCTTTTTTAAAGGACTTCAGGCGCCAGAGATACAATTTTCATAAAGCGCTTGGCGCGGAGTTCACGGGCGACGGGTCCAAAGATTCGGGTTCCGATGGGCTCCCCCCCGGCATTGACCACCACGGCGGAATTCTTATCAAAGCGGATGAACGAGCCATCCGGGCGGGGAACCTCCTTGGCCGTTCTTACAATAACGGCACGCACCACATCGCCTTTCTTGACCCGCGAATTGGGCAAGGCCTCTTTTACGGAGCAAATAATGATATCTCCAAGGCCGGCGTATTTGCGTTTGGAGCCGCCGAGCACCTTGATGCAGCAGAGCTTCCGGGCGCCGGAATTGTCCGCGACATCAAGCATGGTCTGCATCTGGATCATGGCTTGTATCTCCTAAACGGTTACATGTTTTTCGAGGATTTCGCGGACTCTCCACCGCTTGTCACGAGACAGCGGCCTGGTCTCCACGATAAGCACCTTGTCACCAACGGCGCAGTCATTGCGCTCGTCATGGGCTTTGCAGGTAACCTTGCGCTTGATGTATTTTTTGTAGATGGGATGCTTTACCAGCTGGTCAACCTTGACTACGACGGTCTTATCCATCTTGTCACTGACCACGATCCCAACCCGGGTCTTTCTGTTTCCACGTTCAGTCGTCATATCCGTCATCGTACTCCCCACTATCCCTGTTTCTGCCGCAGCACGGTGTTAACCCGGGCAATATCCTTTTTGATCTGAGGAATTCGCGCGGTATTTTCCAGATGTCCGGTATGCAACTGGAACCGCAGATTGAACAGTTCCTGGCTGAGTTCTTCAGATTTCTTACGCAGTTCCTCAATATCGAGGGCCACCATTTCACTAGCCTTCATTGGCAATATCCTCCCTCATCACGAACTTGGTCTTCATCGGGAGCTTATTGGCGGAAAGCCGGAAGGCCTCGCGGGCTGCTTCTACGTCAACCCCCTGCATTTCATAAAGCATTACCCCGGGCTTGACCACGGCAACCCAACTATCCGGAGAACCTTTTCCCTTACCCATACGGGTTTCGGCGGGCTTACGGGTCAAGGGTTTATCCGGGAAAACCCGAATCCAGATTTTCCCGCCACGCTTGATGTAGCGGGTCATGGCCCGACGAGCAGCTTCGATTTGCCGGGACGACAGCCAACCACATTCAATGGCCTGCAGACCGAAATCCCCGAAGTTGAGCTCGGTACCACCCTTGGCAGCGCCTTTCATGCGCCCCTTGAATGTCTTTCTATGTTTAACCTTCTTGGGCATTAACATGGCTTGCTAACTCCTATTGCGATCTTAGTGCTGTTCCCGCGCGAGAACTTCGCCCTTGAAGATAAGCACTTTGACACCGATGATGCCATAAGTGGTCTTCGCCTCGGCGAACCCATAGTCGATATCGGCGCGGAGAGTATGCAGGGGCACGCGCCCCTCGCGGTACCATTCGGTACGGCTCATCTCGGCCCCACCCAGACGACCGCTGCAGGTGATCTTGATTCCCTGGCCGCCAAACTTGAGTGCCATGCTGACGCTCTTCTTCATCGCGCGGCGGAAAGCAACTCGACGCTCCAATTGCAGGGCCACATTCTCCGCCACCAACTGGGCATCGATCTCAGGCTTGCGAACTTCCTGGATATTAATGAAGACTTCCTTGTCGGTGAGTTTGGCCAGCTCTTTCTTGAGCGCCTCGACCTCAGAACCCTTCTTGCCGATGATAATGCCTGGACGAGCGGCGAAAATGTTAATCTTCGCCTTATTCGCCGCACGCTCCAATTCAATCTTGGAAATACCGGCGTGATAAAGCCGTTTTTTGAGGTAATTCCGAAGCTTGATGTCTTCATGGAGCAGCTTGGCGTAATCCGCCTCTGCATACCACTTGGATTCCCAGGTTTTGATGACTCCCAACCGAAATCCTACGGGATGTACTTTCTGGCCCAAACTATCACCTCCCTCAGTCTACTTTTCGTCAAGAATCACAGTAATGTGACTCGTCGGTTTACGGATCTTCGTTGCCCGACCCTGTGCCCGGGGCATGAAGCGCTTGAGAACCGGGCCTTGGTCGACACTGATATGCTTGATCATCAGACGGTCGATGTCAGATACCCCCTTCTGTTCCGCATTGGCAACCGCTGAACTGACCAACTTACTAACAATGGCCGCGGCCTTTTGCGGAGAGAACTTGAGGATATTCAGCGCATCCTGAACGCCCTTGCCACGCACCATGTCCACCACCAGACGGGTTTTCTGGGGAGAAAGACGCGCGTAACTCAGTTTTGCTCTGGCTTCCATGAATGAAACTCCTATGCAGGATCTTATCTCTTCTTGCTTTTCTTGTCCGCGCCATGGCCGAAGTAAGTCCGGGTCGGGGCGAACTCGCCGAGTTTGTGGCCGACCATGTTCTCGGTAACAAATACCGGAATGAACTTCTTGCCGTTATTCACGGCGAAGGTCAGGCCTACAAATTCAGGGACGATTGTGGAGCGCCGCGACCAGGTCTTGATGACCTTTTTATTGCTAGCACCACCTTCAGCTTCAATTTTACGCAAAAGGCTTTCCTCGACGTACGGCCCCTTCTTGATTGATCTAGCCACTGCCTTCTCCTCTATCCCAAAGAAACGTTATTTCTTGCGCCGCCGGATAATGAACTTGTCGGTACGCTTGTTGGTCCGGGTCTTGTACCCCTTGGTCGGAACACCCCAAGGAGTGACCGGATGCCGCCCGCCGGAGCTCTTCCCTTCGCCACCACCATGGGGATGGTCGACGGGGTTCATAGCCACACCACGGCTCTGCGGACGCTTGCCCAGCCAGCGATTCCGACCGGCTTTGCCGATCTGGATATTTTCATGCTCCGGATTCCCGACCTGGCCAACGGTAGCGCAGCAACCCTGCAGAACCAACCGGACCTCACCGGAAGGCAGACGCAGCTGAGCGTACTTCCCTTCCTTGGCGGCAATCATCGCGTAGGTTCCAGCGCTACGGGCAAGCTGCCCGCCCTTGCCGACCCGCAACTCGACGTTATGAACCCAGGTTCCCAGAGGGATGGCACGGATCGTCAACGCATTGCCGGGCTTGATGTCCGCCTGCTCGCTCGCAACCAGAGTATCCCCCACAGAGATTCCGAGAGGAGCGATAATATAGCGTTTCTCGCCGTCGGCATAGTTCAGCAAAGCGATACGGGAGGAACGATTCGGGTCGTATTCGATAGAAACGACCTTAGCCGGAATGTCTTTCTTGTCCCGCTTGAAGTCAATAATTCTGTACTTGCGCTTGTGCCCGCCCCCAGTGTGCCGCTTGGTAATACGACCATAGTTGTTGCGGCCACCGGTACGTTTCAGGGGCGCAACAAGGGACTTCTCGGGAGTGGAAGTCGTGATCTCCTCAAAAGAGGAAGAGGTCATGTTACGACGACCCGGCGAGGTCGGTTTAAACTTTTTGATCGCCATTATAGTTACTCCGTATCGCTTGATAACAAACCTTAGACACCGAAGAAGTCGATACTGCTACCCTCTTCCAGGGTCACGTATGCTTTTTTCCAGTTAGACCGCTTGCCAAACTGCCGACCGACACGCTTGACCTTGCCGGCCACCAGCGAAGTGTTGACGTTCTTGACCTTCACGTCGAACGCTTTTTCAACGGCCTGTTTGATCTCGATCTTATTGGCGTCAACAGAAACCTCAAAGGCAACGATCTGCCCTATCTCCTTTTGCAGGCTGGTTTTCTCCGTAATCAACGGCCTTTTAATAATCTGATGCAGCGGTTTCATGACGCAAGCGCTCCTTCCAACTGAGAAACAGCCCCTTCGGTGACGACCAGGTTGGGATATTTCATCACGTCGTAAACATTGACACCCTCGGCCCGAAGCACCTTCACATTCGGCAAATTCCGGGCAGAAAGTTCAAGGTTGGGATTGGCGCCGGAAATAACAACCAGCACCTTATCAAGATCGAAACGATTGAGGATCTCAGTAAATCCCTTAGTGCTGATTTTTTCCAGGTCAATGGCATTGAGCACAGTCAGTTTTTCAGCTTGAAAACGAGCGGAAAGAGCGCTGCGCAAAGCCGCCTTCTTAACCTTGCGGTTGAGTTTGAAGGTGTAATCCCGGGGAGTCGGCCCGAAAGCCGCGCCACCACCCACATAATGGGGAGCACGTATACATCCCTGCCGGGCATTACCGGTGCCCTTCTGTTTGTACGGCTTTTTGCCTCCGCCGGAAACTTCACTACGGGTCTTAGTATCGGCCGTTCCCTGGCGACGGGCCGCCAACTGAAAGCGGACCATATCGTGAATCAGGTAGCCACGAACAACGTCATTGAAGACCATGTCGGACAGTTCCCGCTGGGATACCTGATTTTTATTAATATCGTAGACAACAACGCTTGCCATGGTCTGTCTCCCACACCCTCACTGACATGAGGCTATTTTTTGGCTTTAATACCTTTACGAATCGTGACCAAGCTATTCTTGGCTCCAGGAATCGCGCCCTTGACGAGAATCAGATTCTGCTCAGGACGAACATCGATGATCTCCAGGTTTTGTGTCGTAACCTGGGCGTTGCCCATTTGGCCAGCCATCTTCTTCCCCTTGAAAACCCGGGAAGGCCAGGCGCTGCAGCCGATGGAGCCCGGACCGCGATGAAACTTCGAGCCGTGGCTTGAACGGCCACCGGAGAAATTCCAGCGTTTGATAACGCCCTGGAAACCCTTACCTTTGCTGATCCCGATCACATCCACGATATCCCCGGCAGCGAAAGCTTCGCACTTGATTTCGTCGCCGACATTGAAATCGTCCACATTTTCGACCCGGAACTCGCGCAGGAAAGCAAAGGCTCCCTTGCCGGCCTTTTTAAAATGACCCATGGTGGGGCGATTGACGCGGTGCGCCGCGCGGGGAGCAAAACCTACTTGAAGAGCATTGTAACCATCAGTGGCCACGGTCTTCTTCTGCACGACCACGCAGGGGCCAGCCTCAACCACCGTCACCGGGATCCGCCGACCGTCCATGGCGAAAATCTGGGACATTCCCAGTTTCTTACCCAAGATTCCCTGTATCATTGCACGTACCCTTACCTTTAATGAGTTGCCTAGAGCTTGATTTCCACGTCGACGCCGGCAGACAAGTCAAGCTTCATCAGGGCATCCACCGTCTGCTGTGTCGGCTCGAGGATGTCGAGAAGGCGCTTGTGCGTCCGCATTTCAAACTGTTCGCGGCTCTTCTTGTCAACATGGGGACCGCGCAACACGCAATATTTATTGATGATGGTCGGCAAGGGAACCGGTCCTGCTACCCGGGCACCTGTACGCTTAGCGGTATCGACGATCTCGTTTACGGAAAGATCGAGCAGCTTATGGTCATAAGCCTTCAAACGGATTCTGATCTTTTGGCTCGGCATGTGAATTATCCTCTTACGCTATGATTTCGCTGACGACGCCGGCGCCGACGGTCCGGCCACCTTCACGGATGGCGAAGCGCAGCTCCTTGTCCATGGCGATCGGGGTGATCAGCTCGACGTTCATGGCGATGTTGTCGCCGGGCATAACCATCTCCACACCTTCGGGCAGTTCCACGATCCCGGTCACGTCCGTGGTCCGGAAGTAGAACTGGGGACGGTAGCCTTTGAAGAACGGGGTATGACGGCCACCTTCTTCCTTGGTCAGGATGTAGGCTTCGGCCTTGAACTTGGTGTGCGGGGTGATGCTCCCGGGCTTGGCCAGAACCTGACCGCGCTCGATGTCCTCACGCTTAACACCGCGCAGCAGGATGCCGACGTTGTCGCCAGCCTGACCCTGATCGAGCAGCTTGCGGAACATCTCGACACCGGTGACGACGGTCTTGGTGGTCGCCTTCATACCGACGATCTCGACCTCTTCCTGCACCTTGACCACGCCGCGCTCGATGCGACCGGTGGCGACGGTGCCGCGACCGGAGATGGAGAAGACGTCTTCGACGGGCATCAGGAAGGGACGGTCAATGGCGCGCTCCGGCTCGGGGATATAGCTATCAACGGCGGCCATCAGCTCGAGAACCTTGTTCTTGCCGATTTCGTCGTCACGCCCTTCGAGAGCAGCCAGGGCGCTGCCGGCGATGATCGGAATATCGTCACCGGGGAAGTCGTAGGAGGAGAGCAGCTCGCGCAGTTCAAGCTCAACCAGCTCCATCAGCTCAGCGTCGTCGACCATGTCGGCCTTGTTGAGGAAGACGACCATGGCGGGCACGCCGACCTGACGGGCAAGCAGGATGTGCTCACGGGTCTGGGGCATGGGGCCGTCAGCGGCCGAGCAGACCAGGATTGCGCCGTCCATCTGCGCCGCGCCGGTGATCATGTTCTTGACATAGTCGGCATGGCCGGGGCAGTCAACGTGGGCATAGTGACGGTTAGCGGTCTCGTATTCGACATGGGAGGTGGCGATGGTGATGCCGCGCTCGCGCTCCTCGGGAGCGTTGTCGATCTGGTCGAACCCCTTGAATACGGCGCCGCCCGACTCGGCCAAGACTTTGGTAATGGCGGCGGTCAGAGTCGTTTTGCCATGGTCAACGTGACCGATGGTTCCGATGTTGACATGGGGCTTGGTTCTTTCAAATTTAGCTTTGGACATAAGTCTCTCCTTTACCCCTTGGCCTTGGCGACGATTTCCTCAGAGATCGCCTTGGGCACCTGCTCGTAATGATCAAAGACCATGGTATAGGTCGCGCGCCCCTGAGTGGCGCTACGCAAATCCGTTGCGTAACCGAACATGTTCGCCAGCGGCACATGGGCATTGATAACCTGGGCGCCAGCACGGGACTCCATGCCCATGATCCGACCCCGACGACTATTCAGATCGCCCATAACGTCGCCCATATAATCCTCGGGGACAACAACTTCCACCTTCATGATCGGCTCCAGCAACACCGGACCGGCCTTAGCAGCACCTTCTTTAAAGCCCATGGAACCGGCGATTTTGAAGGCCATTTCCGAAGAGTCGACATCATGATATGAACCGTCGAAGCAGGCTACCTTGACGTCGACAATGGGGAACCCAGCCAGGATGCCGAGCTCGGAAGCCTCTTCGGCACCTTTGCCGACAGCGGGGATGTATTCCTTAGGAATGACGCCACCCTTGATCTCGTCGACAAAAGTAAACCCAGCCCCGGGCTCCTGCGGCTCGATACGCAACCAACAATCGCCATACTGGCCGCGACCACCGGACTGACGAACAAACTTGCCCTGAACCTCGACCTTTTTGGTGATGGTTTCGCGATAGGCAACCTGGGGGGCACCGACATTGCACTCGACTTTGAATTCGCGCTTCATGCGGTCGATGATGATTTCCAGGTGCAACTCACCCATACCGGAGAGAATGGTCTGGCCGGTCTCCTCGTCGGTACGGCAACGCAGCGAAGGGTCTTCCTGCAACAACTTGCCGAGGGCAACGCCCATCTTCTCCTGGTCACCCTTGGTCTTGGGTTCCACCGCGATATGAATAACCGGCTCAGGAAACTCCATGGATTCCAGCAGACAGACGTTCTTCTCGTCGCAGAGAGTATCGCCCGTGGTGGTATATTTCAAACCGACAGCGGCGGCAATATCGCCCGAGTAGACCTCTTTGATCTCCTCCCGCTTATTGGCGTGCATCTTGAGGATACGACCGAAGCGCTCCTTCTTCCCCTTGGTGGCATTAACCACCGAAGCGCCGGACTCGGCCACCCCGGAATAAACCCGGAAGAAGGTCAACTGCCCGACAAAGGGGTCGGTCATGATCTTGAAGGCCAAAGCCGAAAAAGGCCCGGCATCGTCGGCAGGACGAGTAATTTCTTCCTGAGTGTGAGGATCGATCCCATTGATCGGCGGGACATCGGTGGGAGCCGGCATGTAATCTACCACGGCATCCAGCAGATTCTGCACCCCTTTATTCTTGAAGGCGCTGCCGCAAATGACCGGATTAATATGCAAACCCATCGTGGCGCGGCGAATCCCTGCCTTAAGCTCGGCAACGGTCAACTCCTCACCAGCGAGATACTTCTCCATCAAAGCATCATCGTAGGAGCAAACCTCTTCGAGCATAGCCTCCCGGGCCGCGGCGACATCGTCGACCATATCGGCGGGAATGGCAATTTCATTAAAGCCTTGCCCCTGGGTCTCGTCGTCCCAGATCATGGCACGCATCTCGACCAGGTCGACAAGCCCTTTGAAATAATCTTCTTTACCAATGGGAAGCTGAATCGGTACCGGATTGGCACCAAGGCGGTCACGCATCATTTGCACGCCACGACCGAAGTCGGCGCCGATGCGGTCCATCTTATTAATGAAGGCAATGCGGGGAACCCCGTACTTGTCGGCTTGACGCCATACCGTCTCAGACTGAGGCTCAACACCCCCGACCGAACAGAATACCGCCACCGCGCCGTCAAGGACACGCAAAGAACGCTCCACCTCGATGGTGAAGTCAACGTGTCCCGGGGTATCGATGATGTTAACCCGGTGATCTTTCCAGAAACAGGTCGTCGCAGCGGAAGTAATGGTAATTCCGCGCTCCTGCTCCTGAGCCATCCAGTCCATCGTGGCTGCGCCATCATGGACCTCACCGAGTTTATGGGAAATTCCGGTGTAAAACAGAATGCGTTCGGTCGTAGTCGTCTTACCAGCATCAATGTGAGCCATGATGCCGATATTACGGGTTTTTGTAATGGGGACTAAACGTGCCACAACTATCTTGCCTCCACGGGGGACTCTTTATGTTTTACCAGCGGTAATGAGCGAAGGCCTTGTTGGCCTCGGCCATCCGGTGGGTATCTTCCTTCTTCTTCACCGATGCACCGCGATTGTTCGCCGCATCAAGAAACTCTCCAGCCAGACGCTCCTGCATGGTCTTTTCGCCACGAGCAACGGCATAGCTGGAAATCCAGCGAATTGCCAAGGCATTGCGACGATCAGCGCGAACCTCAACCGGAACCTGATAAGTCGAGCCGCCCACCCGCCGGGACTTTACTTCCAAAACCGGCCGAACATTGTCAATCGCCTTCTTGAAAATCTCCAGGGGATCTTCCCCCGAACGACTGGCGACAATATCAAAAGCCCCGTAAACGATCCGCTCGGCTGTACTCTTCTTGCCGTCCAACATGATGCAGTTCATGAACTTAGCAACCAACCGATCATGATATTTGGGATCGGGAAGGATGACCCGCTTGGCAACTTCTCTTCTTCTCGGCATAACGTCCTCTCAGTACTTTGCTTTATTTAGGCCGCTTGGCCCCATACTTGGAACGACCCTGCATCCGCCCCTTGACCCCGGCCAAGTCCAGCGTACCGCGGACAATATGGTAACGAACACCAGGCAAGTCCTTGACGCGGCCGCCGCGAATCAGCACCACGGAGTGCTCCTGGAGGTTGTGCCCCACACCAGGGATATAGGAAGTCACGACGATACCATTGGTCAGACGCACACGGGCCACCTTACGCAACGCCGAGTTCGGCTTCTTTGGGGTCGTCGTATAGACACGCGTACAAACGCCTCGCTTCTGGGGATTTCCCTTCAGCGCCGGCGACGCGGACTTTCTTTCCTTTTTTTCACGTCCCTTGCGGATCAACTGATTGATAGTCGGCATCTACATACTCCCGAAATCGCATATTCTGTAGTTAAAAGAGCGTTTACAGCGGATTTTCCCATGAGGGGAAAAACCCGCAGACCTTATCAATCCGCCCGGCCGATGTCAAGACTTTTTATTCTTTTTTTCAGCCCGCCCGGCCGGGCGGCATTTTCATCAACTTATTCTTCGGATTTCACCGGCTCTTCAACCGGCTCTTCATCATCGTCGATAACTTCGTCCTGGTAGGTTTCCACCACTTCTACCGGCTCCTCGATGAAAAGCTTGGCGCTGCGGTATTTGGAAACACCGGTTCCCGCCGGAATCAGGCGGCCCATGATGACGTTCTCCTTGAGGCCACGCAGGTAGTCGACCTTCCCTTCGATGGCCGCCTGGGTCAGCACCTTGGTGGTCTCTTGGAAAGAAGCCGCCGAGATGAAGGATTCCGTGGAGAGCGAAGCCTTGGTGATGCCGAGCATCAGCGGTTCGCCAACGGCAGGGTCTTTGCCTTCGGCCAACACCCGCTGATTCTCCTCCTCGAATTCCCAGCGCTCCACCTGGTCGTCCAACAGGAAGCGGGTATCCCCGACCTCCTTGATGCGCACGCGGCGCAACATCTGGCGAACAATGGTCTCGATGTGCTTGTCGTTGATCTTGACCCCCTGCAGGCGATAGACCTCCTGGACTTCGTCGACCAGGTATTTGGACAGTTCCTTCTCCCCAAGAACCCGAAGGATGTCGTGGGGGTTGCTGGAGCCGTCCATGAGCGCCTCGCCGGCACGCACGTGATCACCTTCATGCACGCTGATGTGTTTGCCCTTGGCGATCAGGTATTCCTTCGGCTCGCCGATCTCTGGGGTGACGACGACCTTACGCTTACCTTTGGAGTCCTTGCCAAAAGCCACGACCCCATCGATCTCGGAAATGACCGCGAACTCTTTCGGTTTGCGCGCTTCGAAGAGTTCGGCGACGCGCGGCAGACCACCGGTGATGTCCTTGGTTTTGGTCGTTTCCCGGGGAATCTTGGCAATAATGTCACCGGCGGTAACGATGTCATCCTCGGCGACCACAATGTTCGCCCCCACCGGCAGCATATAGCGGGCGGCAGCGCCGTTGGGCAGCTTGGCGGTTTTGCCTTCCTCGTCCTTGAGAGTGATGCGCGGACGTTTGTCTGCCCCCTTGGTCTCGACAATGACTTTTCGGGTCAGACCGGTGACGTCATCGAGCTGCTCCTCCATGGTGACATTCTCAAGAATGTCACCAAAGCGGACCCGACCGGGGATCTCGGTGAGGATCGGCATGGTGTAGGGGTCCCACTCGGCAAGCAGCGAGCCCGCCTTGACTTCCCCTTCGGGAGCGACGCGCAATCGCGCGCCGTAGACGACGCCGTAACGCTCACGCTCCCGTCCGGTTTCATCGACGACAGCGATCTCACCGTTACGGTTCATGACAACGTGATGACCGAACTTGTCGATGACGGTATTCAGATTGATGTAGCGCAGGACGCCATCGAAACGAGCCTCGAGGGAGGTCTGCTCGGCGCGGCGGGAAGCGGTCCCCCCGATATGGAAGGTCCGCATGGTCAGCTGGGTTCCCGGCTCGCCGATGGACTGGGCGGCAATGACACCGACCGCTTCCCCGAGATTGACCAGATGGCCGCGGGCCAGGTCACGACCGTAGCAGGCGGCACAGATTCCACGCCGACTCTGACAGGTGAGAACCGAACGGATACGCAATCTTTCGATACCGGCGTTCTCGATCTTGTCCACCAGGGCTTCATCGATCGCCTGGTTGGCCTCAACCAGCACCTCGGAAGTGACCGGATCGAGGACATCCTCCAGCGATGTCCGCCCGAGAATGCGGTCGCCAAGATTCTCAATGACCTCCCCTCCCTCGGTGAGAGAAGAGACAAGGATGCCGTCAAACGTACCGCAATCCTGTTCGGTGATAATGGCATCCTGGGCCACGTCCACCAGACGCCGGGTTAAATAGCCGGAGTTGGCGGTCTTGAGCGCGGTGTCGGCCAAACCTTTACGGGCACCGTGGGTTGAGATGAAGTACTGGAGCACCGTCAATCCCTCGCGGAAGTTGGCGGTGATCGGCGTTTCAATGATCTCCCCGGAAGGCTTGGCCATCAGGCCGCGCATGCCGGCCAGCTGCCGAATCTGCTGGGCGCTGCCACGAGCCCCCGAGTCGGCCATCATATGAATAGCGTTAAAAGAGGGAACCTTGACCTGTTCTCCGGTCTCCTCGTTGGTCAGAATGTCGACAGAAAGGTTACTGAGCATCGTCTGGGCGATGTCCTCGGTACACTTAGCCCAGATGTCGATGACTTTGTTGTAGCGTTCGCCGTCGGTAATCAGACCCTCGGTGTACTGCTGCTGGATCTCCCGCACCTCATCGACGGCGGCATCGATGTACTTCTGCTTGGTGGCTGGGATGACCATGTCGTCCAGGCAGATGGAAACCCCGGCGAGGGTGGAGAAGCGGTAACCGGTCTCCTTGAGGCGGTCAGCGAGGATAACCGTCTCTTTGTTGCCGGCCAGGCGGAAGGCCACGTCGATCAACTCGGCGACCTGCTTTTTGCCCATCACCCGATTGATGGAGGAGAAGGGTATGACGTCGGGGACGATATCCCGCAAAAGAACCCGACCGATGGTACTCTCCACCAGCGTTGGCGCCCCCCCCTGCTCGACGACCATGCGGACCTTGACTTTAGCCTGCAGGTCGGCTTCGCCGGAATCGTAGGCCATGCGCAACTCGTCGCGGGAGGAGAAAATCTTGTTTTCCCCCTTGACGAAGGCACGATCGCGGGTCATGTAGTAAAGCCCCAGGACCATGTCCTGGGAAGGGACGATGATCGGCTTGCCGTTGGCCGGGGAGAGGATGTTGTTGGTCGACATCATCAACACCCGCGCCTCGATCTGACTCTCGATGGAAAGAGGCAAATGCACCGCCATCTGGTCGCCGTCGAAGTCGGCATTGAACGCGGTACAGACCAGCGGATGCAACTGGATCGCCTTACCTTCGATCAGCACCGGCTCGAAGGCCTGAATGCCGAGGCGATGCAGAGTCGGGGCACGGTTGAGCATCACCGGATGCTCCTTGATGACCTCCTCCAGCACATCCCAGACCTCAGGCTTTTCCTTTTCCACCATCTTCTTGGCACTCTTGATGGTGGTGCAGTAGCCCCGTTCTTCCAGCTTATTGTAAATGAAGGGTTTGAAGAGCTCGAGGGCCATCTTTTTCGGCAGACCACACTGGTGCAGCTTGAGCTCGGGACCGACGACGATGACCGAACGGCCCGAGTAGTCGACCCGCTTACCCAGCAGGTTCTGCCGGAAGCGGCCGCCCTTGCCCTTGAGCATGTCAGAAAGCGACTTCAAGGGGCGCTTGTTGGGACCGGTAATGGCCCGACCGCGCCGACCATTGTCGAAGAGGGCGTCCACCGACTCCTGCAGCATGCGCTTTTCGTTGCGAATGATGACTTCCGGGGCGCGCAGCTCCATCAACCGCTTGAGACGGTTATTGCGGTTGATGACCCGGCGATAGAGGTCGTTCAGATCGGAAGTGGCAAAACGGCCGCCATCGAGCGGCACCAACGGGCGCAGCTCGGGGGGGAGGACCGGGATGGTTTCAAGGATCATCCACTCGGGACGATTGCCGCTCTGCTTAAAGGCCTCGACGACCTTGAGGCGCTTGGAAAGCTTTTTGCGTTTGGCCTCGCTGGTGGCGTCGCGCAACTCGCTGCGCAACTGCTCGGAAAGTTCATCAAGACCGATAGCTTCGAGCAGGTCGCGAATCGCCTCGGCACCCATGCTGGCGGTGAACTGGCCGGCGAACTCGTCCATGGTCTCGCGGTACTTCTCTTCGCTGAGAATCTGCCCCGTCTCCAGCGGTGTATCCCCCTTATCGAGAACGATATAGGCCTCGAAATAAAGGATACGCTCGACCTCTTTCAAGGTCAGATCGAGCAGAGTCGAAATCCGCGAGGGAAGGGATTTCAGAAACCAGATATGCGCCACCGGGCAGGCCAAGTCAATATGGCCAAGACGCTCACGGCGCACTTTACTGGGGATAACCTCAACACCGCACTTCTCGCAGACAATGCCGCGGTGCTTCATGCGCTTGTATTTACCGCAGTTACACTCGTAGTCCTTGGTCGGCCCGAAAATCTTGGCGCAGAACAGGCCGTCCCGCTCTGGCTTGAAGGTCCGGTAGTTGATCGTCTCCGGCTTCTTGACTTCGCCAAAGGAGCGTTCGCGGATCTTCTCCGGCGACGCCAGGGAGAGCCGGATCGCGTTGAAGTTGAGGGGATCCTTCGGCCGCTCGAATAGACTGAAGATATCTTCCAAAACGCATCCTCCTTATGGGATGGTGGTTGGTTTAAGCTGAACTGCACCCGACAAAATCACCGGTCCCCGTGCCTCGCGGCCGGGGACCGGTATCAGCCGGGGTTAATCCTCTTCTTCGAGAAGCTCTACATCCAGGCAGAGCGACTGAAGCTCCTTGACCAGCACGTTGAAGGATTCGGGCAGACCGGCCTCCAGGGTGTGCTTGCCTTTGACGATCGCCTCGTACATGCGCGTACGGCCGGCGACGTCGTCCGATTTGACGGTCAAAAATTCCTGCAGGGCATGGGCCGCCCCGTAGGCTTCCAGGGCCCAGACCTCCATCTCGCCGAGACGCTGGCCGCCGAACTGGGCCTTGCCTCCCAGAGGTTGCTGGGTGACCAGGCTGTAGGGACCGATGCTACGGGCGTGGATCTTGTCGTCGACCAGATGGTGCAGTTTGAGCATATACATGATACCGACGGTGACCTTCTCCTTGAAGGCATCCCCGGTCTTGCCGTTGTACAGGGTCATCTGGCCGCTGGTGGGGAAGCCGGCGCGAGACATTTCGTTGGTCATGCGGTCTTCGGGAACACCCTCGAAGACCGGCGAGGCCATCGGCACGCCATGGGAGAGGCGTCGGGCCAGGGCCAGGGTATCTTCATTGGAGAGCCCGTCGATGAAGCCGTCGAGCTCGGGATCGCCGTAAATATCCTTGACCTTGGCCTTGATCGCGGCGGGGTTGAACTGCTTGTCCAGAAGTTCCTGGATCTGCAGACCCAAGCCGCGGGCCGCGAGGCCGAGATGGGTTTCGAGGATCTGACCGACGTTCATACGGGAAGGAACGCCAAGGGGGTTAAGAACGATCTCCACCGGCGTACCGTCGGCCATGTAGGGCATGTCCTCGACCGGCAAGATGCGCGAAAGCACACCCTTGTTGCCGTGACGACCAGCCATTTTATCCCCCACCTGCAGCTTGCGCTTGATGGCGACATAGACCTTGACCATCTTGATCACCCCGGGGGGCAGGTCGTCGCCGCGCTTGAGCTTTTCGATCTTGTCGGTGAAAACACCTTTGATCAGCTCCTCGCGATCCGCCAGGCGGGCGAAGAGATTGGCGACCTTTTCCTCGGCCTCCCCTTCACCGGCCAGGGAAATCTCCCGCCACTGGCGGAAGGGAACCTTGACCAGAAGCTCGGCGGTGATCTTCTTGCCCTTGGCGAGCAGAACTTGGCCAGCATCATCGGTGATATCCACCGCCGAGGTCTGTCCGACCAGCAGGTTCTTCAACTTGCCCTTGGCCGAATCGCGGATGATGGCGATTTCGTCGTTCTGGTCTTTGAGCAGTTTGTCGATCTCGGTCTTTTCAATGAACTCGGTGCGGCTGTCCTTGTCGGCCCCCTTGCGGGAAAAGACCCGGGCGCCGATGACCACTCCCTCGACTCCAGGCGGAACCCGCAGTGAAGTATCGCGAACATCGCCAGCCTTTTCGCCGAAGATGGCGCGCAGCAGCTTCTCTTCGGGAGAGAGCTGGGTCTCCCCTTTCGGGGTGATCTTGCCGACCAGGATATCCCCGGGCTTGACCTCGGCACCGATGCGGATGATACCGCTTTCGTCGAGATCGGCCAAGGCGTCCTCGCCGAGGTTGGGAATATCGTCGGTGATCTCTTCCTTGCCGAGCTTGGTGTCGCGAGCGACACACTCGAATTCCTCGATGTGGATCGAGGTGTAGCGGTCTTCCTTGACCAGCTTCTCCGAAATCAGGATGGAGTCCTCGAAGTTGTAGCCTTCCCAGGGCATGAACGCGACCAGCACGTTCTGGCCGAGGGCCAGCTCACCCCACTGAGTGGAAGGACCGTCGGCAATCATCTCGCCGCGCTTGACCTTATCCCCGACCTTGACGATCGGTTTCTGGTTGAGGCAGGTGTTCTGGTTGGAACGGGCGAACTTGATCAGGGTGTAGATATCGACCCCGGTCCCCGTCTCATCCACCTCGTCCTCGTCGATCTTGACGACAATACGGGCCGCATCGACGCTTTCCACCACGCCGTTGTGGCGGGCAACAACCGCCGCTCCCGAGTCATGGGCAACGATCCGCTCCATGCCGGTACCAACCAGAGGTGCATCCGCGCGAAGCAGAGGCACGGCCTGACGCTGCATGTTCGAACCCATGAGCGCGCGGTTGGCGTCGTCGTTTTCGAGGAAGGGAATGAGCGCCGCCGCGACCGAGACCAGCTGCTTGGGCGAGACGTCCATCAGCTCGATGTCCTCGCGGTTCATCAGCATGAACTCGCCGTTTTTCCGAGCATTGATCAGTTCATTGACGAAGGTGCAATCCTCGTTGAGCATGGCGTTAGCCTGAGCGATAGCGTGCCCTTCTTCCTCGAGCGCGGAGAAGTACTTGATCTCCGTGGTGACCACACCGTCCTTGACCAGCCGGTAAGGCGTCTCAACAAAGCCATGCTCATTGATTCGAGCATAGGTGGAGAGGGAGGCGATCAGGCCGATGTTCGGACCTTCCGGCGTCTCGATCGGGCAAACCCGGCCGTAGTGCGTCGGATGCACGTCACGAACCTCAAAACCGGCCCGTTCGCGGGTCAGACCACCGGGTCCCAGGGCCGAAAGACGGCGCTTGTGGGTAATCTCCGAAAGGGGGTTGGTCTGGTCCATGAACTGGGAGAGCTGGCTCGAGCCGAAAAACTCCTTAACGACCGCCGAAACCGGCTTGGAGTTGATCAGGTCGTGGGGCATCAGGCTATCCACTTCCTGCAGGCTCATGCGCTCCTTGATCGCCCGCTCCATCCGCACCAGGCCGACCCGGTACTGATTCTCCAGCAGTTCGCCGACGGCTCGCACCCGGCGATTGCCAAGGTGGTCGATATCGTCGATCGCGCCCTTGCCGTTGCGCAAATCGATGAGATAACGCACGACTTCGAGGATATCCTCATTGGTCAGCGTCGTATGTTCCAGGGGCGTTTCCAGGCCAAGCTTGTAATTGAGCTTGAGCCGACCGACAGCGGAGAGGTCGTAGCGCTCGGCATTAAAGAAAAGGCTCTCAAAGAGCGCCTTGGCACTGCGTACCGTCGGCGGATCACCGGGACGAAGGCGGCGATAAATTTCGATCATCGCCTCCTCGGTGGTGGCGATTTTATCTTGGAGCAAGGTTTCGCGTAGATAGGGTCCGACATAGAGGTTGTCGATGAAGAGCACCTTGAACTCATTAATCCCGAGCTCACGCAGCTTATCCAGACGCTCGACGGTGATCTCCTCATTACACTCGATGACGACCTCGCCGGTATTGGTATCAACGATATCGGTCGACGTAATCTTACAGATGACATCTTCCTGAGCGATCTGGATAAACTCGATTTGCTTCTCGGTGATCTTCTTGACCGCCGCCTTGGTGAACTTGCGGTTCGCCTTGACGATGACCTCGCCGTCGCCGGCCAGCACATCGAAAGGCGCCCGCTGGCCGAGAAGCAAAGCCGGATTGGCGCGCTTCTTGAAGCTTTCACCATCGAGGATGATCTCCTCAACATCGTAATAGTAGTTGAGAAGTTCCTCGGAACTGTAACCGAGAGCCTTGAGCAGCACCGTGGCGGGCAGTTTGCGACGCCGGTCGATGCGCACAAAGAGAATATCTTTATGATCAAAGTCAAAGTCGAGCCAGGATCCGCGGTAGGGGATAACCCGAGCGCTGTAGAGGATCTTTCCGCTGGAGTGCGTCTTGCCCTTGTCGTGATCGAAGAAGACGCCGGGAGAGCGGTGCAACTGGCTGACGATAACCCGTTCCGTGCCGTTGATGATGAAAGTGCCATTTTCGGTCATGAGCGGGATCTCGCCGAAGTAGACCTCCTGCTCTTTGATATCCCGGATCGACTGGACCCCCGACTCCTTATCCACGTCCCAAGAAACCAGACGTACCCGCACCTTCACCGGCGAGGCGAAAGTCATGCCGCGCTGATGACACTCATCGACATCGTACTTGGGCACGCCCAGCGCATAGGAGACATACTCCAAGGAACAGGTCTCGCTGAAATCACGAATGGGGAAAACCGAGCGGAAAACGGCCTCAAGGCCGATGTTCTGCCGCGCCGAAGGAGGCAACTCCGCCTGAAGAAAACGCTTGTAGGAATTTTTCTGGATATCGATCAGATTAGGAATATCGATAATCCGCTGAACTTCAGCGAAATGTTTCCTCAGAAGCTGGTTATTCGCGATCGAATAAGCCATGGAATCTCCTTTAGGTAACGAAAGTAGAATAGCCAAGGCCGCACAGGGCGACCTTGGCTAAGGGTGAAACTATCGCGCCGTCGCTTACTTGAGCTCCACAGTGGCGCCGGATTCTTCAAGTTGCTTCTTGAGCTCTTCGGCTTCAGCCTTGGAAACACCTTCTTTGATGGCCTTAGGTGCGCCGTCAACGAGATCCTTGGCTTCCTTGAGGCCGAGGCCGGTGGCGGCACGAACGACCTTGATGACATTGATCTTCTTCTCACCGGCAGCGGCGAGAATGACGTCAAACTCGTCCTTCTCTTCGACGGCAGCGGCGGCACCGGCGACAGGAGCGGCGACAGCGGCCACCGGAGCGGCGGCGGAAACGCCGAACTTCTCTTCCAGTTCCTTGACCAGCTCGGCCAGCTCCAGAACGGTCATTTTCTCGATAAACTCGACAACTTGCTCTTTGGTGATGTCAGCCATGGACTATCTCCTTCATACGGAATAAATATAGATGGGTAAAATTAAGCGGCTTTTTTGTCCTGGATCGCGGCAAGAACCTGAACCAGGGAGCGCGGAATCGCGGCCAGCACACCAACGAAGTTGGTCACCGGAGCATTGAGCGAACCGAGCATTTTTGCCAGCAGCACTTCACGGCTCGGCAGTTCGGCCAGGGCCTTGATCTCGTCGACGCTCAGAAGCTTGCCGTCGAGAGATCCGGCTTTCAGTTCGAACTTGGGGTTGATTTTGGCGAACTCAGCAAGAATTTTGGCCGGGGCGACCGGGTCACCCGTAGCGATGGCAATCGCGGTGGGACCTGCCAGATGATCATTCAAGCATTCCGCGCCGGTTCCCTTGGCGGCCAGCTTGAGCAGGGTATTTTTGGCAACCTGATACTCAACGCCGGCACCACGCAACTCGCCACGCAGCTTGTTGACCTGCTCCACGTTCAATCCGCGGTAATCCGCGAGGAACGAGGCCTTGGCGGAAGCCAGCTTTTGCGCCAGTTCGGCGACAACCTGTTCTTTACCTGACTTGTTCAACGTCTCTCCTCCTTTCTGTTTGATCTGGGGATGCGGTCATCCCGAGCCCCTGTCAGAGGTGTAATGAAGAGACGGAAACTACCGTCGCTCCCTACGAACAGCCTCGGCAGGCGGAGAAATCCATTAAACCCTCGGTGAGGATGCCTGCTGTCTTTGACCAGGAGCGGTACTAAGCTTAAGCACGACGGCTCGCGAAACCGCGAGCCGCACGTCGGATGACCGAATGGCCGATCCTTATTTAATCAGCGCTTGCAGGGCCGGAACATCGACCACGACGCCAGGTCCCATGGTGCTGGAAATACAAATCTTTTTCAGGTAGGAACCCTTCGCGGTGGAGGGCTTGGCCTTGACCAGGGCATCGACCAGGGAAATGATATTTTCCTGCAGCTTCTGCGGGTCGAAAGAAACCTTACCCACTGGCGCATGGACAATCCCAGCCTTTTCCACCCGGTACTCGATCTTGCCCGATTTCGCCTCATTGACGGCTCGAGCGATGTCGAAGGTAACGGTGCCGACCTTGGGGTTGGGCATCAGGCCACGGGGACCGAGCAAGCGACCGATCTTACCGACAGTCCCCATCATGTCCGGAGTAGCGATCGCAGTATCGAAATCGAACCAGCCCCCCTGGATTTTCGTCACCAGATCATCGGCACCGACATGATCAGCGCCGGCGGCGGTAGCCTCCTGTGCCTTCTCCCCTTTGGCGAAAACCAGAACCCGCACGGTCTTACCGAGGCCGTTGGGCAACACCACGGCGCCGCGAACCATCTGATCCGCCTTCCGGGGGTCGACGCCAAGGCGCACGGAAACATCGACGGTCTCGTCAAATTTGGCATAGGCGGAGCCTTTGACCAACGTGATCGCCTCGTCAATAGGATAGGCCACTCGGCGATCAATCTTCGCCTTGGCTGCTTTGTGCTGTTTCCCTGTTTGCATCTTTGTATACTCCAGACTCTGCCGTGATTAGACGATTTCCAGACCCATGCTGCGTGCGGTGCCCTCGATCGTCTTGACCGCGGCTTCCACATCGAATGCATTCAGGTCGGGCATTTTAAGCTTGGCGATCTCCAACACCTGATCCCTGGTCACCTTGCCCACCTTATTCTTATTGGGCACACCAGAACCTTTAGGAATCTTGGCGGCCTTCATCAAAAGCACGGCTGCTGGCGGAGTCTTGGTGATGAAAGTAAAGGAACGGTCTGCATAGACCGTAATGACCACCGGAATGATCATCCCCTCTTCACTCTGGGTCCGTGCGTTGAAAGCCTTGCAGAATTCCATAATATTGACCCCGTGCTGACCGAGCGCGGGACCAACCGGCGGCGAAGGATTAGCCTTACCGGCGGGAATCTGCAGCTTTATTTGTCCAATAACCTTCTTGGCCATGAGCTACTCCTTAAAATTTATGTCCAAGACCAGCGTCAGCTGGTCTTCTCAACCTGGATGAATTCAAGCTCTACAGGAGTCACTCGGCCAAAGATGCTGACCATGACCTTGAGCTTGGCCTTGTCTGGCTTAACGTCTTCCACAACCCCGGTGAAGTTCAGGAAAGGGCCATCGACCACGCGTACCGTCTCACCGACTTCAAACTCGACCTTCGGCTTCGGGCGCTCGGCCCCCTCTTCCATGCGGGTCGTAATCTTAGCCACTTCCTCGTCAGGAATCGGCGGGGGGGAGATACCGCCACCGACAAAACCAGTAACCTTGGTCGTATCCTTCACCACATGCCAGGTCTCGTTGTCCAATTCCATCTGGACCAGAATGTACCCGGGGAAGAACTTGCGGGAAGAAGTGCGACGTTCACCGTTCTTGAGCTCAACAACGGTCTCGGAGGGAATCAGGATCTCGCCGAATTTATCCTCGACGCCAAACATCCGGACCCGCTCTTCGAGGTTCAACTTAACCTTGTTTTCGAAGCCCGAATAGGTATGGACCCCATACCAGCGCATTGCCATATTGACTACCTAGCCCCCCTTTAGCCCAACAGCGCACGGATCGACGCCGACAGGGCGCTATCCACCAGCCACAGGAAGACCGCCACAAACACTACGAGAACAATGACGACCAGGGTTGATGCATAGGTATCCTTCCTGGTCGGCCAGGTTACCTTTGCCAACTCGCCCTTGACATTGGCGAGGAACTCCGTCGTTTTCCCGATCACTATCTAAACCCCCATGGAGGATTTTTCTCAGATTAAATGGCAGGCCAGGAGGGACTCGAACCCCCAACACCCGGTTTTGGAGACCGGTGCTCTAGCCATTAGAGCTACTGGCCTGCATGCGAACAGCCATGACGCCTGAGCGTCGCGCCGAACTACTTGGTTTCCCGGTGCGGCGTATGCTTTCTGCAGAACCGGCAGTACTTGCTGAACTCCAGTTTGTCCGGAGTATTCTTCTTATTCTTTGTCGTAGTGTAATTACGTTGCTTGCACTCGGTGCAAGCCAGGGTAACGATATCCCGCATGACGAATCCTCATCCCCCCTCCCGAGCAGGGAGGGGGAAGCATCTAAGGTCTATATTAAGCGATGATTTCGCTGACAACGCCGGCGCCGACGGTCCGGCCACCTTCACGGATGGCGAAGCGCAGCTCCTTGTCCATGGCGATCGGGGTGATCAGCTCGACGTTCATGGCGATGTTGTCGCCGGGCATAACCATCTCCACACCTTCGGGCAGTTCCACGATCCCGGTCACGTCCGTGGTCCGGAAGTAGAACTGGGGACGGTAGCCTTTGAAGAACGGGGTATGACGGCCACCTTCTTCCTTGGTCAGGATGTAGGCTTCGGCCTTGAACTTGGTGTGCGGGGTGATGCTCCCGGGCTTGGCCAGAACCTGACCGCGCTCGATGTCCTCACGCTTAACACCGCGCAGCAGGATGCCGACGTTGTCGCCAGCCTGACCCTGATCGAGCAGCTTGCGGAACATCTCGACACCGGTGACGACGGTCTTGGTGGTCGCCTTCATACCGACGATCTCGACCTCTTCCTGCACCTTGACCACGCCGCGCTCGATGCGACCGGTGGCGACGGTGCCGCGACCGGAGATGGAGAAGACGTCTTCGACGGGCATCAGGAAGGGACGGTCAATGGCGCGCTCCGGCTCGGGGATATAGCTATCAACGGCGGCCATCAGCTCGAGAACCTTGTTCTTGCCGATTTCGTCGTCACGCCCTTCGAGAGCAGCCAGGGCGCTGCCGGCGATGATCGGAATATCGTCACCGGGGAAGTCGTAGGAGGAGAGCAGCTCGCGCAGTTCAAGCTCAACCAGCTCCATCAGCTCAGCGTCGTCGACCATGTCGGCCTTGTTGAGGAAGACGACCATGGCGGGCACGCCGACCTGACGGGCAAGCAGGATGTGCTCACGGGTCTGGGGCATGGGGCCGTCAGCGGCCGAGCAGACCAGGATTGCGCCGTCCATCTGCGCCGCGCCGGTGATCATGTTCTTGACATAGTCGGCATGGCCGGGGCAGTCAACGTGGGCATAGTGACGGTTAGCGGTCTCGTATTCGACATGGGAGGTGGCGATGGTGATGCCGCGCTCGCGCTCCTCGGGAGCGTTGTCGATCTGGTCGAACCCCTTGAATACGGCGCCGCCCGACTCGGCCAAGACTTTGGTAATGGCGGCGGTCAGAGTCGTTTTGCCATGGTCAACGTGACCGATGGTTCCGATGTTGACATGGGGCTTGGTTCTTTCAAATTTAGCTTTGGACATTACATCAACCTCCCTTTTTTGAGAATTCCTAGCACCTAAGGCGCGGCCGCCAGAAACAGATCTTTACCGGGGCCTAGTTGTCTGGATACAAACAGAAAAACTCCACAACGGAGCAAATGGAGCCCACAATCGGATTTGAACCGATGACCTCTCCCTTACCAAGGGAGTGCTCTACCACTGAGCTATGTGGGCCTGAACCAGCTGCCGCCGTTCATGGAGAGACAGGTCAAAATGGAGCGGGAAACGGGACTCGAACCCGCGACCCTCAGCTTGGAAGGCTGATGCTCTAGCCAACTGAGCTACTCCCGCCCAAAACCTGACTGCCTATGTACAGCTCTGTGGGCTCACCACCGGCGCCGGTCCCAGTCCAATCGGCCAAGCCTCCTGGATACCGCCAATCCGGGGGATGTCCCGGCAAGTAAATAAATGGTGGAGGGGGGAGGATTCGAACCTCCGAAGTCGTCGACGGCAGATTTACAGTCTGCTCCCTTTGGCCGCTCGGGAACCCCTCCAGGGGAACGCTTCTGAATTGTCCGGGGCAAACACCCCTTTGCTCAATGGAGCTGGCGACAGGAATTGAACCCGCAACCTGCTGATTACAAGTCAGCTGCTCTACCTATTGAGCTACGCCAGCACAGGGGCGCATTTTTACAACAGTGAAAATTAAAAAGCAAGCCCTTTTTTGAACTTTTTTCATCGGCTGACGAAGCAGGATTTATAGTCGATCCCCCTGGACTTGTCAACCGCTAAATTCAAATCTTGTCGCTCCGAGTGCCCTGCCGGCGACGGACGACTTCGAAAAGAGCGACCCCGGCCGCCACCGAGGCATTCAGGGAGGAGAGCGTGCCGCGCATGGGAATGCTCAGCAGCCCGTCGCAATGGCGCCGCACGTTGGGACGCAGACCGCTCCCCTCGCTACCCAGCACCAGGACCAGGTCCCCCGCCAGATCGACATCGAACAGAGGCTGGGCGCCCTCTTCCCCGGCCAGCCCGAACACCCAGCATCCCGCCTCCTTCAATTCTTCGAGGGTACGGGCGATATTGGTCACCTGACAGAGGGGCAGATGGGCCAGGGCCCCGGCCGCCGCCCGGTCGACCACCGCCGTGACGGAACAGGCCCGGTCCTTGGCGGTAATGACGCCATGACAGCCAGCGGCTTCGGCGCTGCGCAACACCGCACCAAAGTTGTGGGGATCGGTCAGGCCGTCGAGCACGAGAAAAAAGGCCCTCTCCCCTGAACGTCGCCAGCGTTCGAAAAGTTCCTCCAACTCGACATAAGCGAAGGGTTCGATGCTCAGCACCAACCCCTGGTGATAGCCGTTTCCGGCCAACCGGTCGAGATCTTTCCGCTCGCGGCGCCGCACCGGCACCTGGCGCCGCTCGGCCTCGGCCAGCACCTCATCGACCCGGGGGGAGCGGGCATCGCGGGCGACGAAAAGCTCCAGGGGCTTGCGCCGTTCCCCCGCCAGAGCTTCGCGCACCGGGTTCAACCCATAGACAACGTCATTCATGAACGGCCGCGCAGCGCTTCTTCGATCTCGGCAAGAATGAGATCGGCGGCTTCCACCGGATCGGCGGCCGCCGAAATGGGCCGGCCGATCACCAGATAATCGGCCCCGGCAGCGATTGCCTCGGCGGGCGTGGTCACCCGCTTCTGATCGTCCAGGGAGGCGAACGCCGGACGCACCCCGGGAGTGACGATGACGAATTCCGGTCCGCAGGCGTCGCGGATCAGACCGACTTCCTGGGGAGAGGCGACCACCCCGTCCATCCCCGCCTCCTTCGCCAGGCGGGCCAGACGTGGTACCATTTCGCGCACCGACCGATCGATCCCCACCGCCCGCAAAGTCTCTTCGGTGGAGGAGGTGAGAATGGTCACCGCCAGCAGCAGCGGCCGCTCCGCGCTCCCCCGGGGGCAGGAGGCATCGGCCTTGGCCACCGTCTCGCGCATCATTTCCGGCCCGCCCAAGGCGTGGACGTTAAACATCCGTACTCCGAGGCGGCAGGCCTCAACCCCGGCCATAGCCACGGTATTGGGGATGTCGTGGTATTTGAGGTCGAGAAAAACCTCGCCCCCCTCCCCTCGGATCATGCGCACGACATCGGAGCCGCAGCGGGTGAAGAGCTGCTTGCCAACTTTGAACACCCCGACCTTATCATGGAGCAGCTTGACCCATTTTTCCGCATCCTCGAAACAGTCCACGTCGAGGGCGAAAATCAGTCGCTCCTTAGCTTCATTTCTCATCCCTTCCTCCCGATAAATGATTTGACCCGTTGCGTGACTTCGCGCACCCGCTGGATCAGTTCTCCAGACTCGACTTCCGGCAGTTCCCGCCGGGCCACGCCACAGGCCATATAAATCAGTTCACTCAAGGCCTCGGCCAGTAGTCGTTCTTTATCCCCCTCTTCGAGCCCAGCAAGATTGGCGAGAATGCGCCCACCGTCGACGGAACCATCGTCGCAGAGACCAACATCGCGGAAGACGAAGGAAAAAGGCTGGGGCACGTCGCGCATGAAAGCCCGGACCTCGTCGAGGAAGCCGGGGTGCCTGCCCAGCACCCGGCGGCTGATGGCGGTCAGGGCACCGTTGAAGATATTCAGCAGGTCTCCGAGTTCCCCCTCCAACGGCGGCGCCGGAGCCTCTTCCATGGCGACTAGCCCCTTTTCGAGGAGCTGATGCAGCAGCCGCAATCCCTCGAACTCCCCACCTCCGGCTTTGCGCAGCAGTTCCCGCACCGGATAGCGTCCCTGGGCGATCAGTTCCAACATACGCTCGGCGACCGGCGGCAAACCGGCCAGGGTTTTGCCGGTCAGTACCGGCAGATGCCGATCGGAGCCGATGCGACGCATGAAGAGCGCCCGCTCGTCGAAACGCCGCAGGCCTTCCATAATGAGATTCTGGGTACTCATGGACAGGCGCACCTGCTCATCGACTTCAGGGGTACGCGCAACGAAAAAAAAGCTCCCGCCAGACAAGGCAAAGAGGCTGTAAATGATCGTTTCGGCCCGATAGCGAACGACCTGCCAGAGATCCTTGGCCCCCACCAACCCCTTGTCGACCAGCAGCTGCCCCGTCGGCGGTACGCCCCCCGCCAGGTTTCGCGCCCAGTGCAGGGCGGAACGATCAAGCTTGCCCAGGACGCAGAGAATCTCACCCAACTGCTCCTCGGGCAGGGAGCTGGAGGCGGCGATGATCTCCCCCTGCAGGAAGGACAACTCCTTGACTCCGGCAGGAAAGTAAAAGGTCAGCACTCCCGACTTGCGGAACATGTTAAAAAAAGAGAGCAGATCAGCGATGGCCAACTCGCCCAGCTCGCCGGCCATGACCAACTCGCCCTCATCGCGACGATGGGTCAGAAGCAGATGCCGGGGGGAAAAGGAGGACAGCTCCAGGGTTTTTTGCCCCAGTTCCCTGACCACGGGATGAGGCAGACTCAACCGGCCGCCGCTGTCGATGATCATCTTCGCCATGATGCCTCTTTCCGGTTGCGAGCGAGCCTTTGCTTTCAGCCCGCCAGGGCGCTGCGCACCCGCGCCGCCACCACCTCGGCCACCTCGGCCAGGGGCACCATCTCCCGGGTGCCGCTGCGCCGCTCCTGCACTTCGAGGGCACCGTCCTTGAGTCCCCGCGCCCCGACCGTCACCCGCAGCGGAATGCCGAGCAGGTCGGCGTCCTTGAACTTGCTGCCGGGGCGCTCGTCGCGGTCGTCGAGGAGCACTTCGACTCCGCGCTCCAGCAGATCGGCATAGAGTTTTTCGGCGGCCGCGCAAACCTCGGCGTCGTTGGGATTGACCATGGTGACGATGACCTGGAAGGGGGCGATGGGCATGGGAAAAATGATGCCGTTTGCATCGTTGTTCTGCTCGATGGCCGCCGCCACCGTGCGCCCCACGCCGATACCGTAGCAGCCCATGAAGATCACCTGCTCTTGCCCCTGGGCATCGAGGAAGGTAGCGCCGAGGGCCTGGGAATATTTGGTGCCGAGCTTGAAGACGTGGCCGACCTCGATCCCCCGCCAGACCTCGAGCTTGCCGGCGCAGCGCGGGCAGGGATCACCGGCGACCGCCTCGCGCAGATCGGCGAAGGTTTCGACGGTAAAATCCCGGCCGCAGGTCACGCCGGTGTAATGGGCGTCGGCCTCGTTGGCGCCGGTCACGGCATCGGCCATGGCGCGCACCTCGAAGTCGGCGAAAATCCGCCCTTTCAGCCCCACCGGCCCGGCGAAACCACTCGGCGCCCCGGTCACGCGGCGCACCGTCTCCTCGTCGGCCAGCTCCACCTCGTTGCAGCACAGCAGCCGGCAGAGTTTGATGTCGTTAAGCTCGCGATCGCCGCGCAGCAGCACCGTCGCCGTCTCGCCGCCGTCGGTGCGCAGGATCAGGGTCTTGATCAGCCGCGCCGGTTCCACCTTGAGAAAAGCGGCGACCTCCTCGATGGTCCGCTGGTTCGGCGTCGCCACTTTGCTCAACGCCTCGGTCGGCGCCGGTGCCGTGGCGCCGGCATCGCGCAATTCCGCCTTTTCGACATTGGCGGCGTATTCGCAGCTGTCGCAGGATACGATGGCGTCTTCGCCCGAATCGGCCAGCACCATGAACTCGTGGGAGGAGCTGCCGCCGATGTTGCCGGTGTCGGCCTCGACGGCGCGGAAGCGCAGGCCGCAGCGCTCGAAGATGCGCCGATAGGCCTGGTACATCTTGTCATAGGCGACGTCGGCACCAGCCTCGTCCACATCGAAGGAATAGGCATCCTTCATGATGAACTCACGGCCGCGCATGAGGCCGAAACGGGGACGTATCTCGTCGCGGAACTTGGACTGAACCTGGTAGAGATTCAGCGGCAGTTGCCGGTAGGAACGAACCTCACGGCGGACGATGTCGGTGATGACCTCCTCGTGCGTCGGTCCGAGGCAGAAATCGGCCTCTTTACGATCCTTGAAGCGCAGCAACTCCTTGCCGTACTGCTCCCAGCGGGTCGATTCCTGCCAGAGTTCGGCGGGAACGACCATCGGCATCAGCAGCTCGATTGCCCCGGCCCGGTTCATCTCCTCGCGGATGATCTGTTCGACCTTGCGAATCGAGCGGAGCCCGAGGGGCAGATAGCTATAAATACCGGCGGCGATCTTGCGGATCATGCCCGCGCGCATCATCAGCTGGTGGCTGACCACCTCGGCATCGGCCGGGGTCTCTTTCAAGGTATTGAGAAGATATTGGGAATAGCGCATGGTCGGCACCTCTTGTCATGCAGGATTAAATCGATCGGACCGGTTGAAAGTGAGGGAAATTAGCGTATTTCAAAGGGAAATGCAAGCTAGAACCCCGGCAGTTTAAATTTCATCGTCACCTCGCCGGTTGCGGGATCGACCGAAATCGCCCCTTCTTCAGCCTGCAGAGCCTGTCCGGTGGCCATCTGCATCAAACCGGAAAGAAAAGCCATTCCCTGATTCATGACTTGGGCAAGCTTTTCCGGAGAGGCGCCAGCAACCGCGTACGGGGAAGAAGCCTTCTGTTCGACGGCAACAGCTGCGGCGACCGGTTGCATCACCGGCGTTTCGGTTTCAACCGGTTCTGCGCAGGGATCGCTTGTGGCGACGGTCGCTTCCGCCGATGCCGGCGCCTCGGACTCCGGAGGAACGGGGCGACTGAACTGCTCCACGGCCGCCTCCAGCTGCTCCAGAAACTGGGGGCGGCCCCGGTCGGCGAAATCGACGTTGTCGAGGGTGCTCCCCGGGCTCAACACCCCTTCGAAAAGATCCTGCTTGAGCAGCAGCCCTTCGGCAATGCGACTTTCGATGGAGTCACGAGCGATCAGGTTGATGACGGTCAGATGCCCGCTCTGCTGGCCGAGACGATCGATGCGGCCGATGCGCTGGTTCTTCTTGGCAGGGTTCCAAGGGAGTTCGAAGTTGATTACCGTATCGGCGACCTGCAGGTTGAGGCCGGCGCCGCCGGCTTCGGTGGAAAGGAAGACCCGACATCTCGAATTCTCCTCGAACTCGCGGATCAGCGCCGCTCGTTTGGGCACCGGCACCTTGCCGGAAAGCTCCACATAGCCGAGATTGTTCTCCCGCAGCATGCGACCGATGAGCTGGTTCATGCGCACCCACTCGGAAAAGATCACGATCTTGCGTGGCGACCGTTTCAGGTCGAGTTGATCGAGAAGGATGTGGCGCAGTTGGTCGAGCTTGGGGGAATAATGGATTTCCTCCTCCGGCTCGACGAGAAAGGTCGAATCGCAGACCATGCGCATCTTGGCCAACAGCAGCTGCAACTTCTGCAGGTCGAAGGGGGTCATGAATTTCTTGCGCAGGATCTGGGCCACACCGTTGGCATAACTCGCATGATGGTCGATCTGGCGGGGATGCAACGCCACCGGAACATCGTGGTGAGTGATGTGGGGAAGCTGGCGGATGACGGCTTTCTTCTCACGGCGGATCAGGATCGGCTGCAGGCGCTCTTTCAGGCTTTGCAGGTTGTAATAGCCGGTGATCTTGTTTTTCTGCCGGGGGTCGAAACAGCAGTGCTGGTAGGAAAATTCCCAGAGGGGGGATAAAAGTTTCGGGGCGAGAAAATCGACGATAGAGTAAAGATCGACCAGGCGGTTCTCGATCGGCGTGCCGGTGATGACCAGGGCATGCTTGCGCGGGATCGTCTTGACCACGCCGGCGGTCTGGGTTTCGTAATTCTTGATCCGCTGGGCCTCGTCGAGAATGATGAAATCGGGAGCGTATTTTTGCAGCAGCGGCAGGTCGCGCAACGTCGCCTCGTAGTTGCAGATGAGAAAATAGGCGTCGGACTCCCGGTAAAGCGCGGCACGTTCCTCGGGCGCGCCCTGTACCACCACCGCCTTCTCGGCGCTAAACCGCTCGATTTCCTTTTGCCACTGATCCTTGAGCGAGGCAGGGCAGACGATCAGGGTGCGCGTGAACCCGAACAGATCCTTTTTCAACACCGCCGTGGCGATGGCCTGCAGGGTCTTGCCCAGCCCCATCTCGTCGGCGATGATCGCCCCCTTGCGATAGAGAGCGAACTCGATTCCCTCCTTCTGGTAGGGGAAGAGATCGGCCCTGATCAGAGCGTAATCGGGGTGCCGCTTTTCCCGGAGCTCCGCCAGCAGCCGCGCTTCGAAAAACTCCTCCACCGCCTCCAACACCTCGGGCCGGATCAGAATCTCCTTAAGTTCCCGGGCGGCCTCGATAAAGGCGAGAAAATCCCCGGTTTTGTCGGCGGCAAGGGTTCGGTCAGGGGCAAAAAATTCGGCGATCAGCTCCGCCGCGGCGGCGGGCAGTGCATGGGGATAAAACCAGGCGATCCGATTTTCCCGGTGGGGATCGAGAAAGATCTCGACAAAGGGATAGTCCTGCCCCGCGACCGGCGATCCACCGCCCTTCTTGAAGCGGGCGAAGGCATGCATCAGGTGCTTGCAGGTGCCCAGCTTGTTGGTGCGGTAGTCGGGGCAGGAGCAGTAGCCCTGCTCGGCCTCGAGATCGCGAAAGGTCAATTTCTCAACTTTCGCAGCAGTATGACAGGGCCTAAAGCCCTGAAATCAAAATGATCTTTCAAAAGACATGGGCCGGAAGTAGCGTTGCTCGTCGTAACAAGGCCGGTATCTGGGCCATGAAGTCCTCCAGCATCCCCCTTAGCGAGGCGGTCGGGAGTTCGGCGAAAGTCTTCAACACCTGCTCCAGATGGCTCAAG